>DASUPI010000191.1:0-14018 GCA_036281135.1 Rhodoplanes sp.
GGGAAAGAAGCTTCTCGTGCTCGAGCCGCGCCGGCTCGCAGCGCGCGCCGCCGCCGCGCGCATGGCCGCGACGCTTGGCGAAAGCGTCGGCGAAACGGTCGGCTATCGCGTCCGCTTCGGCTCGAAAGTGTCGGGCAAGACCCGCATCGAGGTCGTCACCGAGGGCGTGTTCACGCGCATGGTGCTCGACGATCCCGCCCTCGATGAGGTCGCGGCGGTGCTGTTCGACGAGTTCCACGAGCGCTCGCTCGACGCCGATCTCGGCTTGGCGCTCGCGCGCGACGTCCAGCAGGGCCTGCGCGACGACCTCAAGCTGCTCGTCATGTCGGCGACGATCGACGGCGCGCGCATCGGCGCGCACCTGGGCGACGCGCCGGTGATCGCAAGCGAAGGCCGCGCTTTCCCGGTCGAGACCCGCCATCTCGGCCGCGACGCCGCCCGGCCGATCGCGCCGCAGGTCGTCGACGCCGTCCTGCGGGCGCTGCGCGTCGAGCCGGGCTCCTTGCTCGTGTTCCTGCCGGGGACGGCGGACATCCGCCGCGTCGAACGAATGCTCGGGGACAGCCTGCGCGATCCCGCCATCGACGTCGTTGCGCTTTACGGCGCGCTCGACGCCGAGGCGCAGGACCGCGCGATCGCGCCTGCTCCGACGGGCCGGCGCAAGGTGGTGCTCGCGACCTCGATCGCCGAAACCTCGCTCACCATCGAAGGCGTGCGCGTCGTCGTCGATAGCGGGCTTGCGCGCGTTCCCCGCTACGAGCCCGATCTCGGGCTGACGCAGCTCGAAACCGTGCGCGTCTCGCGCGCGGCGGCCGACCAGCGGCGCGGACGGGCCGGCCGCACCGAGCTGGGCGTCTGCTACCGGCTGTGGGACGAGCGGGAGACCATGTCGCTCGCGCCCTATGCGGCGCCGGAAATCCTCGCCGCCGATCTGTCCGGCTTCGTGCTCGACCTCGGCCATTGGGGCGTAACCGATCCGCGCCGGCTCGTCTTTCTTGATCCGCCGCCCGAACCGGCGCTAGCCGAGGCCAAGGCCTTGCTGCGCGAACTCGGCGCGATCGATCCCGACGGACGGATCACCGAGGTCGGCCAAAGGCTGCGCGCGCTGCCGCTGCCGCCCCGGCTCGCGCGCATGGCGCTCGACGGCGCTCGGCTCGGCGCTGCCCCGCTTGCCGCCGAAATCGCGATCGTGCTCACCGAACGCGGCCTCGGCGGTGACGACACCGATCTGCGTCACAGGGTCGAGGAGCTTCGTCGGGATCGCTCGCGCCGGGCCGAGGATGCGCGCGCAATGGCCAAGTGCTGGGCGGAGACCGCGCGCGCCAGCGCCGCGGCGCTCGCGCGGATCACGGCACAGCGGCCGTCCATAACTTCGCCCTCCCCTGAAAGGGGAGGGTCGGACCATCGCAGATGGTCCGGGGAGGGGTCGCAAGCCGAAACCGACGGGGCCGCGTCCGGTCACGCGAACTCCGGCGGCACGTCGGCCGGCGCACTTCTCGCGCTCGCCTTTCCCGATCGCCTTGCGAAGAACCGGGGAGGGGAGGCCGACGCGTTCCTGCTCGCGAGCGGACGCGGCGCCAATGTCGACAAGACCTCGCCGCTTGCGCGCGAGCCGTTTATCGCCGTTGCCGAGCTTGCCGGCAGCGCCGCGCAAAGCCGGGTTCTGCTGGCCGCTCCGATCACGCTGGCGGAGATCGAGGCGCTGTTCGGCGACCGCATCATCGACGGCGAGGAGGTGAGTTTCGACGCCGCCTCCGCCAGCCTGCGTGGGCGCTGGATCCGTCGCCTCGGCGCGCTCGCGCTGGCCGAGCGGCCGACCAAGATCGCGCCGAGCGACGAGACGGCGAGGCTGCTCGCCCGCGGCATCGCCGGGCTTGGGCTCGACCGGCTGCCCTGGACCAAGGCGCTTAGCCAGTGGCGCGACCGGGTGACTTTTCTCCGCCGCCATGAAGGCGAGGCCTGGCCGGACCTCTCCGACATAGCGCTCGCCGCGACCGCTATCGACTGGCTCGCGCCGATCCTGGAATTCAAGACCGCGCTCGATCAGGTCGATATCGACGAGTTCTCGACCGCGCTGCATGCGCTGCTGCCGTGGAATCTGCGTCGCCGGCTCGACCTCGACGCGCCGACCCATTTCGCGGCGCCGTCCGGCTCGCGCGTGCCGATCGACTACGCGGATGAGGAGGGGCCGAAGCTTGCGATCCGGGTGCAGGAATTGTTCGGCCTCGACCGCCATCCGACCGTCGCCGGAGGCCGCGTTCCGCTCGTGATCGAACTCCTGTCGCCCGCGCAGCGGCCGGTGCAGATCACCCGCGATCTCCCCGCCTTCTGGCGCGGAAGCTATGCGGCCGTCCGCACCGAGATGCGGGGGCGTTATCCGAAGCATCCGTGGCCGGAAGATCCGCTCGCCGCGCCGGCCACGGCGCGCGCAAAACCGCGCGGCATGTGAGTCGATCCGAGGCCGCGAGTCCGCCGCGCGGCGTCTGATCGGAACCGGCGCCGTCAGGGTTTTCGCGTGAGCAGGCGATCGAAGCTGAACCGGCCTGGGCCGGCGACGAGGATCGCGAGCAATCCGCCCACCATGGCCATGTTCTTGTTGAAATTGATCGCCTGCCCCCGCCGCGCAGCCTCGTCAAACTCCCAGAAACGGTGCGCGATGCCGGTTGCGGCGAGCGTGAAAGCGACAAGCCCCAAGGCGGCATAGCGCGTCGCGATGCCAAGGACGAGAGCAAGTCCACCGGCGAACTCGACCGCCGCGCCGAGAATCGCGAAAGCGTAGCTCCCGGGAACGCCCTGGCGCTCGAGCGACGCAGCGAAGCCTGCCAGACCTACCAGCTTGCCCCAGCCGCTCAGGACAAAGATGTATCCCACCAAGATCCGCGCGATCAGCAGAATCGCATCTGCCAATGCGGGACTGAGGGGAAGCGCAAGCGGGCCTGCGCCGTCACGCGTCGAAGTGGAGGACTGACGCCGATCGAGCATGGTGGTCACCTCCCCTGACGAACGCACCAGAGGCTTGTCGGTTCGAACACCGCCAGCCGCGATTTGCTGGTCCGAATGTCGCGAACCGGAAGCGGTGTTCGCGCCGGCCCCGCTCGATCGCGCGAGGCCGGCGCAGCTTCGGTCTAGCCGACCCCGTGTTTCTTCAGGGCGGTGCCGATCTCGTCGAGCACCGCCGGGTCGTCGATCGTCGCCGGCATGGTCCAAGCGTCGTGGTCGGCGATCTTTTTCATCGTCCCGCGCAGGATCTTGCCGGAGCGGGTCTTGGGTAGGCGCGAGACCGTGATCGCGATCTTGAAGGCGGCGACAGGGCCGATCTTGTCGCGCACCATGCCGACGATCTCTTTTTCGATCTCGGCCGGCGAGCGACCCACGCCCGACTTCAGCACGATGAAGCCGCACGGGACTTCGCCCTTGAGCTCGTCCTTGACGCCGATCACCGCGCATTCGGCGACGTCCTGGTGGCTCGACAGGACCTCCTCCATGCCGCCGGTCGACAGGCGATGCCCGGCGACATTGATGATGTCGTCGGTGCGGCCCATGATGTAGAGATAGCCGTCCTCGTCCTGGAAGCCGGCGTCGCCCGTCTTGTAGTGACCGGGAAACTCGGTGAGATAGCCCTCCTCGAAGCGGTCGTCCTGCTGCCACAGCGTCGGCAGGTTGGCGGGCGGAAGCGGCAGCTTGATCACGATCGTGCCCATCGTGTTCGCGGGCAGTTCGTGGCAGCCCTCGTCGACGATCCGCACGTCGTAGCCCGGCATGGCGACCGTCGGCGAGCCGTGCTTGACAGGGAGCTGGCCGAGGCCGATCGGGTTGCCGGCGATCGCCCACGCCGTCTCGGTCTGCCACCAGTGATCGATCACCGGCACATTGAGCATGTTCTCGGCCCACATGATGGTGTCGGGATCGGCCCGCTCGCCGGCCAGGAAGAGGGCGCGGAACTTCGAGAGGTCGTATTGCCCGAGCAGCTTCGCCTGCGGGTCTTCCTTTTTGATGGCGCGGAACGCGGTCGGCGCCGTGAACATGGTGACGCATTTGTGCTCGGCGATCACCCGCCAGAATGCGCCCGCGTCGGGCGTGCCGACCGGCTTGCCCTCGTAGAGGATGGTGGTGCAGCCGTGGAACAGCGGCGCATAGACGATATAGCTGTGCCCGACCACCCAGCCCACGTCCGAGGCCGCCCAGTACACTTCACCGGGGTCGACGCCGTACAAATTCTTCATCGACCATTTCAGCGCGACCATGTGGCCGCCATTGTCGCGCACCACGCCTTTCGGTATTCCGGTCGTGCCCGACGTGTAGAGAATGTAAAGCGGGTCGGTTGCGAGCACCGGCACGCATTCGGCCGACTTGCCGGCCTTCAGCGCGGCCGCGCGCAGCTCGCCCCAGTCATGATCCCGGCCGGCGGTGAGGTCGGCCGCGACCTGCGGACGCTGCAGGACAATACAGGTCTCGGGTTTCGTTTGGGCCAGCCTGATCGCTTCGTCGAGCATCGGCTTATAGACGACCACGCGCCCGGGCTCGATGCCGCAGCTCGCCGTCAGCACGAGCTTAGGCTTGGCGTCGTCGATGCGGGTCGCGAGCTCTTTGGGGGCGAACCCGCCGAACACGACCGAATGGATCGCGCCGATGCGGGCGCAGGCGAGCATCCCGAACAGCGCCTCGGGCACCATCGGCATATATAGGATGACGCGGTCGCCCTTGCCGATCCCGAAGTCGCGCAGGATGGCCGCGAGCGTGCTGACCTCGGTGAGGAGTTCGCTATAGGTGAAGGTCTTTTTCGTGCCGGTGACGGGGGAATCGTAGATCAGGGCAGGTTGCTGGGCGCGGCCGCCGAGCACGTGGCGGTCGATCGCGTTGTAGCAGGTGTTGCACACCGCGCCGACGAACCATCGTCCGTATACGCCCTCGTTCGCGTCGAAGACCTTCTTCGCCTTCTCATACCAGTCGATCTCGGCGGCAGCGTCTCCCCAGAAGCCGAGCGGATCGGTCTTCGACCGCTCATAGACCTCGTAATAACGGCTCACGGGCCGTTCACTCGCCGGCTTGGCAGCTCCTACAGGCATTGCGGATGTCGTCACGTGCGCTTTCCTCCCTGGTGAAGCGCCCGGCGTAACCCATTCACGCGGGCCGGCCGGGACGGTGTTCTTGAAGAGCGGATAATTTGCAGGGGATTGTGCTCAATTAAGGAGTGTTGGCAAGGGCGTTGGCGATCCCTCTTTGGTCGACCAAAGCGATTAGCCGAGCAAAATCAAGGAACAGAGGCGAGGGCGGGCTAGAGAGAGGTTGCCGCGAGGGGTCGTTGGACAGGCACCGGTCCGCCCTTCGGCGGAGCCGAGGCGGGTGAAATGCAACTGCCGGCCCCCGTGGCCGCGAGCCGGCAGACTTCCGAAGAATAATGTGACCTTACAGCTTGGCGTCCTCGGCGGAGGCCAGTCTAGTGAAGGCTACTCTGTTGCCGCAAACGAGCGATGGCGTCTTTTAGCTGTAACTTGCGCCGCTTCACCTCGACCAACTGGAGATCATCTACCGATGGATGTTGGCGCATCTCCGTAAGTTCCGCTTCCAACATCCGATGCCGTTGTTCGAGTTCTGCAAGCTCGAGCGTGGCCATATGGCAAATCTCCTCATGTCAGATTGCCCAGCCTAGGTAATTTGCCATATTTTCAGAATCGAGTCGACAGCGTTTGATTGTGCGACGCAGCAATTCGTTCTCGCGCGGCGAGCGGCCTAGCTTGAAAAACAGGACCGGTCAGGCGATACAAGGTCTTGGGTCGCGGTCGCCAATCTCGTCGGCGCAGATGGGTCGCGGCCTCGTGCGGCGGCGCAATGACGGATGACGACGAAGCGGAGCTGCGGGCGCAGCTCGCGCGCCTCAGGCAGGAGCATCGCGACCTCGATGCCGCGATTTCGGCGCTACAGGAGGCGCCGGGGTCGGACCTCCTGCAGGTTCAGCGGCTGAAAAAACGCAAATTGTGGCTCCGCGATCGCATCGCCTTCATCGAAGACCAGCTCACTCCCGACATTATCGCCTAGGACCGCGCCCCCGCGGCGCGCCGCGGCGCTGACGCCGCGGATCGTTTTCGCCGACCTTGCTACCAGGTCGGCCGTTCCTATAAGTTTGCCTTCATCTTGCGGCGCAACGAGAATCGAACGGCCGCACATCCGAGCATCCGATGACGGAAAGACCGGTGGCGATCATCATGGGCAGCCAGTCGGACTGGGCCACCATGCAGCACGCCGCCGAAACGCTTGATGCCTTGAAGGTTGGCTACGCGGCGCGGATCGTCTCCGCACACCGCACGCCGGAGCGACTTTATGCGTTTGCAAAAGGCGCGCGGGAGGCCGGTTTCAAGGTCATCATCGCGGGCGCAGGCGGGGCGGCCCACCTTCCCGGCATGACGGCCGCGCTCACCACGCTGCCGGTGTTGGGCGTGCCGATCGAGTCCAAGGCGCTGTCCGGCGTCGACTCGCTCTATTCGATCGTTCAGATGCCGCCGGGGGTCCCGGTCGGAACGCTCGCGATCGGCCGCGCCGGCGCGATCAATGCGGCCCTTCTCGCCGCGAGCGTGCTTGCGCTCAACGACGCGGCGCTCGCGGAACGGCTTGCATCCTGGCGGCGCCGGCAGACCGAAGCGGTCGCCGAGGAGCCCTCCGAGGAGAGCCGCCCGTGACCGTTACTCCGCGCCCGCTCGAACCGGACGCGACCATCGGCATTCTCGGCGGCGGGCAGCTCGGCCGCATGCTGGCGCTCGCCGCCGCGCGGCTCGGCTTCAAATGTCACGTGCTTTGTCCCGAGCCGCTCTCCTGCGCCTTCGACGTGGTCCGCCGCGTGACGGAGGCCGATTATACCGACAAGGCCGCGCTCGATCGTTTCGCCGACGATGTCGACCTCATTACCTATGAATTCGAGAACGTCCCGGCGGAGACGGCGGCTTTTCTCGCCGCGCGCAAACCGGTTCTGCCCGATCCGCAGGTGCTGGCGACGACCCAGGACCGGCTCGTCGAGAAGAACTACTTGGCTGCGCTCGGCATTCCCACGGCGCCGTTCGCCGCGGTGGACTCGCCGAAGGCGCTGGCGCGCGCATTGAAGGAGCTCGGCCGGCCCGCGGTGTTGAAATCCCGGAGATTCGGGTACGACGGAAAGGGACAGGCCACCATTCGCGCGGGCGATGATCCCGACGCCGCCTGGCGCGGGATCGGCGCGCAGCTGGCGATCCTCGAAGCCTATGTCGCCTACGAGCGCGAGATCTCGGTCGTGGTCGCGCGCGGCCTCGACGGCAAAACGGCCTGCTTCGACGTCGTCGAGAACGAACATCGCGACCACATTTTGAAGATATCCCGGGTTCCGGCGGCGATCTCGCCCGCGCTCGCCGAAGAGGCGCGCCGGATCGCCGGCCGTATCGCCGATGCATTCGCCTATACGGGAGTGCTGGCCGTCGAAATGTTCGTGGTCGCGGACGGGAAAGGACCCGCCGTGCTGGTCAACGAAATCGCCCCGCGCGTGCACAATTCCGGGCACTGGACGATCGACGGTTGCTCGGTCTCGCAATTCGAGCAGCACATCCGCGCAGTGGCCGGCTGGCCGCTCGCCAACCCCGCTCGGCGCGGACGCGCGGAGATGATCAACCTGATCGGGGCGGAGGTCGAAGAGTTCCGAAAGTGGCTCGCCGTGCCGGGAGCGTCGGTGCATCTCTACGGCAAGTCGTCTGTCCGCCCCGGCCGCAAGATGGGACATGTGACGCGCATATTCGCCGATTAAGGCCGCCGGCTGTGTCCGTGCGGAGACGCGGACGGGACGCATAACGCGGCGATCACCGGGTAGTGGGTCAGTTTGAAATTTGATCGGCTTGACCCCCGCTGGAAATTGGTGGGTGAGACGCCCATACTGAGGGCATGACAACGCATCGTAAGCGACCCCGTGATCCAGCACAGCTTGCAAAGCTGATTGTGGATATTGCTACGGGCCAGATTGAGGACCGCCCCCCAACGCCAGAGGAACGGGGTAAAGACCCATCCGCAGCTGCGTTGGGGCGCAAAGGGGGAGCTGCACGGGCCGCTAGGATGACGCCGGAGCGGCGAAGGGAGATTGCGAAGCGGGCGGCGAAAAAACGTTGGCGTCATGAACCATCAAATTGATCGCTCCGGCCACACTCTCTGATCCATCGACAATTGAAATTGCTGTTAATTTCCCGGATTTTGGAATCAACAAAGGGGCAACTATCACTTTAAGTATCAGGCCAGCAAATGGCATTGAATTAGTTTGTGCATCGGAAAACGCTTTATCAATTAAATCCTGAGTCCATGAACCTGTTAAAATTACGCTGTTATCTGTGTTGAGCAGTTTTGCTTCCACGTCTTTTGGTTTTTGCTGCGTATCGAAATTCATCCGCAGATATAAACCAAGTTTTGACAGCATTGGCGTGGCCGCGGCTATCGACGTGGTGGGATGGAGGATATTCAGGTTGTCCGGCAACGTACCAACGATCGTATCCTGACCGGATGCTTCACTCCGTATGTCTTCACAAAAGATCGCGATGGCTTGCAGAGGCCGCATTTAAGCCGCCTCTTCCAATTTCCGAGTGGCTACCCTTGCGTCAAATATGCCGTACGTGCTAGAGAGTGTGAGCGACTCTGTAGATACAGTTGGCTTGCTCTTGATCAAAGTCGCTTTAGCGGTTGCATCTGTTTGATCAAGAGGATAGGTAAGGCCAAAAGTTGGCACGGCACCTGAGATCGCAAACAATAACTCGCTAAATGTATTCAATTCCCAGTTTCGCGGACGGCGAAGTAACCGAGAAACAACGTCGGCACCCTTTCCTAGCCGGGCAGCAAGCGCGGCCTGCGACAGTCCGCTCTTTTTGAATTCCCTAATGACGAGGCTGTAAGCGCGCTGTTGGGTTCGTCCATTAAGATAGCCGAATGTACCGAGTGATATTTTGTCGTCACCGGCTAGCTTAAACAGCGTAGTAGTTTGTGAGGTAATCATCGAGGCGTTTCCCACTGAATGGATCAACTTTTTCGAAGATGTCTCCCCAAGCGTTCCGAACCGCTTCAACCTCATCGTCAAATTGATCGATTGCTTCGCGCCATTCCCAGGTCAACGCGACGAATTCGTCCTTGCAGACAAATCCACCAAAAGCACGAATGCCTGGCGTGTCTTCTGGATCGGTGACTCGAATGCTCCAAAATTCATCCTTCACGGGATGAACTCTAGCTAGCATTGTGTCGGCTGGTTTGAAATCGGGGTCTCCTGCAACGGAAAGATGACATCCCTCTATGAAACTGTCGAGCCAAGATCGGAACTCACCGAGACGACGCCCATCCTCAGTATCGGGAAAGGGCGGGGTGACCACCGCCAGAATATCGACTGAGACATACATAGCACGCGCTGTCTCATCTCCCGTGAGAATGGATTCAAGCTGGAAGAGCTTTTCTTCACTCAATGGCTTGCTCAATATCTGTTTGGTTGGCATATAAGTCAAGTTAATCCTGTGTGAGTCATTGTGACTCACTTAATCGGAGGTCTAAAGCCGTACCAACATAACTCATTATGCTTGACGAAAAGAATAAAAGGTCATATAGTAGAGCCATGAACAAGCTCGACCGTGAGGCCCGTTCCCGTATACTTCACCTGCTTTGTGAGGGTTCTTCGATCCGCGCTGTCACTCGGCTCACCGGTGCCAGCAAGAACACGGTTATCAAGCTTATGGTCGATGCCGGTAAGGCGTGCGCGGCTTATCATGATACGCATGTGGTCAATCTCAAGACGCGCCGCGTCCAAGTTGATGAGATTTGGTCGTTCACCTACGCCAAGCAAAAGAATGTCGCGAAGGCGAAGGCCGCGCCGACTAATGCTGGCGACACTTGGACATGGACCGCTCTCGATGCCGACAACAAACTGATGATCTCTTGGCTGGTCGGTGGACGGGACAGCGACTACGCCATGGCCTTTATGGATGATCTGCGCTCTCGGATCGTCAATCGCATTCAGCTTACCAGCGACGGCCACAGGGCCTATTTGGATGCGGTCGAAGGCACGTTCGGTGGTGACGTTGACTACGCCCAGCTTGTGAAGATTTACGGCACATCGCCTGAGAGCACGAAGGGCCGCTACAGCCCGGCCGAATGTACCGGCGCAATCAAGACGCCGATTGAGGGCAACCCGGACCTAAAACACATCAGCACATCGTTTGCCGAGCGGCAAAATCTAAACATGCGAATGCATATGCGCCGCTTCACGCGGCTGACGAACGCATTTTCAAAGAAGGTCGAGAACCACGCGCACGCGGTTGCACTGTTCACGACCTATTACAATTTCGTCCGCATCTCCAAGACGCTGCGCATGTCGCCTGCGATGGCCGCTGGCGTGACTGATCGGTTGTGGGAGATTGGTGATATTGTGACGCTGATTGAGGCGATGGACGCACAGCCCGGAAAGCGCGGCCCTTACAAAAAGTCCGTTGAAGAAATTTCAAACTGACCCACTACCGATCACCGCATATGATGGACTCCGCAGCGCGTTTCTGCTAAATCGCTGCAAAACTGGAGCGGCGCGCGCGATCGCTTTATGGCGACCGCGGATGGGCGTCGTGCCCCCGCTCAAGCAGCAGACTTTGAAAGGATTACGCTTGCAGGTACTCGTTCGCGACAACAATGTGGACCAGGCTCTCAAGGCGCTGAAGAAGAAGATGCAGCGTGAGGGCATTTTCCGGGAGATGAAGCTTCGCGGCCATTACGAGAAGCCCTCCGAACGCAAAGCGCGCGAAAAGGCCGAGGCGATCCGGCGCGCGCGCAAGCTCGCGCGCAAGCGCGCGCAGCGGGAAGGCCTCATTCCGGGCAAGCCGAAGCCTGCGCCGCGCCTCGGCGGCCCGGGCGCCGGTCGACCGGGCAGCGGTCCTCCGCGCGTCGCCCGCTGACGATCGGCGACGCGAGACGGGGACGCGGCGGGCTCGTTCTCGCCGCTTTTTTTTGATCGCTAGCCGCAAGTTCGCCCCCTTTCTCCTTGTATCGATTGAGTGAGTAGGATTCGTCTCGGGCGAGACCCCGAGGCTCGCGAACACCGCTGACGAGGAGACCATGACCAAGCGGCTTGCGCGCCCTGGCCTGATCGGCCTCAGCCGCATTGTCGCGTTGACGGGGCTTGCGCTCGGCGGCTGCTCGTCGATCATGAACATGCCGGGAGGCCCCGTCGACGAGCCTACCTTGGCGGCGTCGCCCGCCAATCTCGCCTCGCTCACCGACGTCGTCAGCAAGAATCCGAATGACCCGCAGGCCTACAATATGCGCGGATCGGTGCTGGGCCAGTCCGGCCGCTATCCGGAGGCGCTCGCCGATTTCGACAAGGCGATTGCGCTCGATCCCAACTATTCGCAGGCCTACGCCAATCGCGCTCTGGCCAATCGCCAGCTCGGCCAGCTCGATCCCGCCCTCGCCGACTACAACCGCGCACTCGGTATCGACGGCTCCTACGCCGTCGCCTATGTCGGCCGCGGCATGGTCCAGCGCGACAAAGGCCAACTACTCGAGGCGCTGCAGGATTTCAACAAGGCGATCCATATCCGGCCCGACAATGCGCAGGCCTATTACAACCGCGGCCTGCTTTATCAGGGCCAGCGGCAATACCAGTTCGCGATCGACGATTTCTCGACGGCGATCGGCCTCTCGCAGCAGCAGGCGGAGCCGTTCGTCGCGCGCGGGCTGAGCTATCTCGCCGTCAACGACCTGAAGGCCGCGGCCGGCGATTTCGACGATGCGGTGCAGATCGACCCGAACAATTATCGCGCCTGGACCAGCCGCGGGCTTGTTTACGAACGCACCGGCGACAAGGAGAAGGCCGCCGGCTGCTACGCGCGAGCCATGTCGATACGAAGGGACTACCAGTCGGCGCTGGAAGGCTTCCAGCGGGTCGGCGGCGACCCCAAAAAGACCTACCAGGACTACAATTGAAGCCGCTGCCCCTTATGCCGTGACCTTTCCGTCGCGCGCCTTGCCCGCCAGTCTATCGCTCAAAGTGTCTGCCGCGTCGCGCAGGGCGGACACGATCATCTCGACGGGGAACCGTTGCAGGTTCTGCGCGATTCCCACCAGGCCGACGCTGTAGATGACGCTGCCGGCGACATGGACCGGGCAGGCATAGCTCGACACTCCCGGGTCCAGCTCGTCGAGACACACCGCAAAGCCGTCGCGGCGCACGCGGCCGAGTTCGGCGAGCACGTCCTTGCGTTTTGTCCGGGTTTTCGGGGTGAAAGCGACGCGCTTGGCCTGCAAGGCGCGCGCAAGAAAAGCCTCGTCCTGAAATGCGAAGATCGCCTTGGCCGACGCAGCCGCATGCAAGGGCATGGCGCGGCCCGGCTGCACATAGGAATGGCGATCGCGTTCCGGCATCACCATCGCCGCGGACTCGACGACGTCGCCGTCGAGCCTCGCGAGAAAGGCCGTTTCTTTGAACCGTTGCGCGAGCGGCGCGAGGACGGGTCGCGACACGTCCGCCAGCGTCTCGCCCGCGAGCCGCATGTGGAGCAACCGGATCAGGCGGTTACCGAGAACGTAGATTTTCCGGTTCTCGCGCTGCTCGAGATAGCCGACGCGCAGGAGCGAGTTGATCAAGCGATGCGCCGTTCCCCGCGGAAGCTGCGTCGCCCGCATGATCTCCGCAAGGATCAGCCCGTTGGGGCTTGCGGCGACTGCGTCGAGCACCGTCGCATGGCGGCCGAGGACGCCTTGATCAGCGCTCATGCTCCCTCCAGGAACAAACGCCGGTAAACCGGGCTGCGGCAATGATCGCCGCCTTGACTCGATCGCGCATAGTTTGTTGAATTGGCGAATTCTAGAAAAAAGTTCCGGAAAATGGAACAAGAGAAATCGGGCTGGAAAGCGCTCCGCGGCGGAGCATTTGCAGTTACCCTGCTGAGCTTATCGATTCGCTCGTAGAGGGTTCTCGGCAGTGGAACGATCCGGGTGCATGGTCCGACAAGGCGGGAACCGGTTCGCAGCCGGAGAATTCGACCACGCAAGAGCGGCTGAGCGAGGTCCGGCGCGACCGAAACGGACCCCGCTCGTGATTTCGCTGGATCGGCGAGGACAAGCGCTGTGACCTTGAACGTCAACTCGCCGCATGCCCGCGACATTCGCGGCCATCTTCACCCGTTCACCAATGCGCATCTGCACGAAACCGTCGGCCCGCATATTTTCGTGCGCGGCGAGGGCATTTACGTCTTCGACGATGCGGGCAAGCGCTATATCGAGGGCCTGTCCGGCTTGTGGTGCGCCGCGCTCGGCTTCAGCGAGAAGCGGCTGGTCGATGCGGCGACCCGTCAGCTCAATACGCTGCCCTTCTACCACAACTTCTCGCACAAGGCGGTCGAGCCGGCGATCGAGCTGGCCGATTATCTCGTCAGCCGTGCGCCCGTGCCGATGTCGAAAGTGTTTTTCACCAATTCCGGCTCGGAGGCGAACGACACCCAGGTCAAGCTCGTCTGGTATTACAACAACATCCTGGGCCGCCCCAACAAGAAGAAGATCATCGCGCGCAAGGGCGCCTATCACGGCATCACGGTCGCCGCCGGCAGCCTGACCGGGCTCGCCTATGCGCAGCAGGCGTTCGACCTGCCGATCGCCAATATCCTGCATGCCGACTGCCCGCATTACTATCGCTACGCGGAGCCCGGCGAATCCGAAGAACAGTTCAGCGAGCGGCTCGCGGCCAATCTCGCAGCGCTGATCGAACGCGAGGGGCCCGACACGGTCGCGGCCTTCATCGCCGAACCGTTTCTCGGCGCGGGCGGGGTGATCCCGCCGCCCAAGGGCTACTTCGAGCGCATTCAGCCCATTCTCGCGCAACACGACATTCTGTTCATCGTCGACGAGGTGATCAGCGGTTTCTATCGCACCGGGCGGATGTTCGCCTGCGAGACCTACGACCTGAAACCGGACCTCATCAGCCTCGCCAAGGCGCTCTCGTCGGCCTATCAGCCGATCGGCGCCGTGATGCTGTCGGAGAAAATCTATCAGGCGGT
>DASUPI010000192.1:0-2511 GCA_036281135.1 Rhodoplanes sp.
GATGCGTGGGAGGGGGACATGCGTCAAACGAGAACGTGGAAGGCGTCGCTGCCGCTGGCCGCGGCGATCGCGCTTCTCTCGCAAGCTTCGCTCGCTGATGAAGGCGGCGTGAGCTTCTGGATTCCCGGATTCTTCGGGAGCCTCGCAGCCGCGCCTTTGCAGCCGGGTTTCTCGCTCACCTCGATGTATTATCACACGTCCGTCGAGGCCAGCGCCGAGGTGGCGCGCGCGAGACAGATCAGGATAGGCCGGATCCCGGCCACCATCGCCGGCAGCGTGAGCGCCAACTTGGACGCGGACGCAAACATCGGCATCGCGATACCCCAATACACCTTCGCCACACCGGTGCTCGGGAGCCAGGCGACGATCGGGCTAGTAACGAGCTACGGCCGCAACAGCACGTCGATCGATGCGCAGCTCAACGCCGCGTTGCTGGTCGGACCGTTCGCGTTCACGCGGTCCCGGTTCGACTCGATCAGCGACTCGGTGACCGGGTTCGGGGACTTGCTCCCGCTCGCTTCGCTGCGCTGGAACGCCGGCGTCCATAACTTCATGACTTACGTGACCGGGGATATTCCCGTCGGCGCTTACGACCCGAGTCGCCTGTCGAATATCGGCATCGGGCACTGGGTGGTGGACGGCGGTGTCGGCTACAGCTATTTCAATCCGCAGACCGGGCACGAACTCACGGCGGTGGCTGGGCTCTCCTACAATTTCATCAACCCCTACACCCAATACCAGAACGGCCTCGACTTTCACCTCGACTGGGGCGCCTCGCAGTTCCTGACCAAGCAGTTCCAGGTGGGCCTGGTCGGCTACCTGTATGATCAGGTCAGCTGCGATAGCGGGTCAGGCGATCGGGTCGGGTGTTTCGAGTCGCGCGTCGCGAGCGTCGGGGCGCAGCTCGGCTACATCATCCCGATGGGGGCGGTGCAGGGATACGTCAACCTCAAGGGCTACAAGGAATTCGACGCGGAGAACCGCCCCGAAGGCTGGAACATCTGGTTGACCTTCGTGCTTTCGCCGGCGCCGCCCACCTCGACGGCGTCGCCAGCGCCGATGGCGCCGGCAAGGCATTATGCCAAGTAATGGCGCGCGCTCCGCGGCGTTATTCCGTACATATCGCGAGCGGCGTCACCATTCACGCCTGGGCGGCACCGACTCTGTGTCGACGTCAGCAGGCCGGTTGGTCGAGCGTGGATAGAAGCGCGCGGCGCTTGCGCGACGCGCGGCGCAGATCGGTGGGAAGCGCTTGCGTCTCGCCGGACCGCGGCATGTCGCGGGTGAACAGTCCAGCCCTGATCCTCGGTGCCGAACTGACGCGGGCCGTAGATGCAGCTCATGCGCAGCACTACGGTGCGCAAACCAAGCACGCGTGCGTAGTCGCGCACATACTGATCCGCCGCGCCCTTCGAACAACCATAGGGGCTGTAGAAATCAAGCGGGGCGTTTTCCGCGACGCCGCGGGCGAAGACGTCCGGCAAGGGCGCATACCGGTCGCCGTCGCGGCGCACCTGATCCTGCGCCAGCAGCCTGCCGTAGACCTTGTTGGTGGAGGCGAAGATGACCGGAGCGTCGGGAGCGTGGCGGCGCACCGCTTCGAGCAGGTTGAGCGTGCCGCGGGTGTTGATCTCGAAATCCGCGAGCGGATCGGCGAGGCTGGTCGTGACCGCCACCTGCGCGGCGAGGTGCAGCACCGCCCGCGTGCGCGACTGCGTTTCCGACGGCGCTTGCGAGATGGATCACCGCGCCTGCTCCGACGAGGGCGCGGTTCAGGACGTCGCGATCGCGGACGTCGCCGATCATCAGTTCGGCGTCATCGGCAAGATAGGGCGGCCGCTCGATCTCGCCGTGCACCTGCGGGATTAGGTTATCGAGGATGCGTACGGTGAAGCCGCGAGCGAGCAGCAAATCCGCGACATGCGACCCGATAAAGCCCGCTCCGCCGGTGATGAGAACATGCGTCGGCATCTCTGCTCCTGTGTGTCCGCCGGTATGCGAACGCCGAGCGCAAATGTTTGTTCCTGTGCATTGGCGCCATGGTGCCGCCGGAGCGCGTCAGAATGCGCGCCCGGGGCCGCTCCACGGCAGAGCGAGATGGCGTGCGACCGACGCGGCGATGTCTGCATAGGACGATCGCGCGTCGATCGAGCCGGGAGGCGCTGCGCCGTAGGACAGTACCGGCGCCTGTTCGCGCGTGTGGTCGGCGCCGCGATAAGTCGGATCGCAGCCGTGATCGGCGGTGATGATCACGAGGTCACCCGGGCGCAGAACCGAATCGAGTTCGGGCAGACGGCGGTCGAACGACTCGAGAGCGGCGGCATAGCCGGGGACATCGCGTCGGTGGCCGTAGAGACTGTCGAAATCGATGAAATTGGCGAACAGAAACCCGCCGTCGGCAAGCGCGCGGGCGCCCTCGATCGTGCGGTCGAACAGCGCGGCGTTGCCGGACGCCTTGAGCACGCGGCCCGTTGCGCGATGCGCGAAAATGTCGGCGATCTTTCCGACCGT
>DASUPI010000193.1:0-2039 GCA_036281135.1 Rhodoplanes sp.
GGGATCACGCCCGAGGTGTTGAGCTTGAGCGGCAGGTGCGAGCTCTGGCCCTCGAACATGCGGTTGCCGACCTGGCGTTTTGGATACTGGATCAACAGCCGGCGCTGGGCGCGCTCCATGAACACGATGAACGCGATCACCCCGATCGCCATGACGATGATGACCAGGATCAGGCCGGTCGACAAAGCGCCCTGACGGCCCAGCTCCAGCATGCCGGCGATGGCGGAGGGCAACTCGGCGACAATCCCGGCAAAGATGATCAGCGAGATGCCATTGCCGATCCCGCGCGAGGTCATCTGCTCGCCCAGCCACATCAGGAACACCGTGCCGCCGGTCAGCGTGATCACGGTCGAGATGCGGAAGAACCAGCCCGGGCTGGTCACGACGGACCCCGCCCCTTCGAGCCCGAGCGCAATGCCGTAGGCCTGGAAGGCGGCAAGCAGCACGGTCAGATACCGGGTATATTGGTTGATGACTTTGCGGCCCTGCTCGCCCTCCTTCTTCAGGTTCTCGAGCGTAGGCGAGACCGTCGTCATCAGCTGGATGATGATCGACGCCGAAATGTACGGCATGATGTTCAGGGCGAAGATGGCCATCCGGTTGATGCCGCCGCCCGCAAACAGATTGAACATGCCGAGAATGCCGCCGGCCTGAGTGCGGAAAATCTGCTCCCATTGTCCGGGATCGATGCCGGGCAGCGGAATGTAGGTGCCGAGCCGATAGACGAGCAGCGCGCCGATCGTGAACCAGATGCGCTTCTTCAACTCCTCGGCCTTGGCCAGCGCCGATAAGTTGAGATTGGCCGCGAGTTGTTCTGCTGCAGAAACCATTACGAGGCTCCGGTTGCCGCCAAGCTGCGTCGCCCGCCCGCCTTTTGTCGAATATAGCGTTCAGCTCGCGCTTTCGCCCGTGTCTTTTTGCGGCTTCTGGCCCAGTATTTTCACCGACCCGCCGATCTTTTCGACCGCGGCGACGGCCGACTTCGAGGCGCCATGCACCTCGAACTGGAGCTTGGCCGTAAGTTCGCCGCCGCCCAGCAGCCGCACCCCGTCGCGCGAGCGTCGCAGCACCCCCGCATTGACCAGCGACTCGACATTGACGAGCGTGCCGGGCGCGAGCGCCCCCTTGTCGACCGCGGCCTGGATGCGGCCGAGATTTACCTCGTTGAAATCGAGCGCAAAGATGTTGTTGAAGCCGCGTTTGGGCAGGCGGCGGTGCAGCGGCATCTGACCGCCTTCGAAGCCCTTTATGGCGACGCCTGCCCGCGCGGTCTGACCCTTGCCGCCGCGGCCGCCGGTCTTCCCCTTGCCGGAGCCGATCCCGCGGCCGATGCGCATGCGCGTCTTGCGGGCGCCCGGCTTGTCGGCGATCTCGTTGAGCTTCATCACGGTCCTCCTCGGCCCGATTCGTCATGGCCGGGTTTGTCACGGCAAATACGACTGATCCGCAGGCCGGCGGGTGCGCGGATGCCCAGCTCGGGGCCGGGCAAGGTCTGCGTCACTTCTCCTCGATCACCCGGATCAGGTGCCTTACCTTGTCGATCATGCCACGGGTCGACGGCGTATCGACGAGTTCGGCGACGCGCCCGATCCGGTTGAGCCCGAGCCCGATCAGCGTCGCCCGCTGGTCGCCCCGACGTCGCATCGGGCTCCCGGTCTGCTCGACCTTGATCGTCTTTGCGGCTTCGTTGGCCATCGTCGATCTCCGTTGGTGCGCCGAGCACCTATTCGCTCGTCGCCGGCTCGGCGTCGCCGCCCTCGCGCCGGCGCGCCTGCAGCGCCGACACCTTGACATTGCGCCGGGCCGCGACCTGACGCGGCGAGTCCTGGCGTCTGAGCGCGGCGAAGGTCGCGCGCACCATGTTGTAGGGATTGGAGGAGCCGATCGATTTCGCCACGACGTCCTGCATGCCGAGCGTCTCGAACACGGCGCGCATGGGACCGCCGGCGATGATGCCGGTGCCGGGCGGCGCCGCGCGCAGGAACACCCGGCCGGCGCCATGCCGCCCGAGCACGTCGTGATGAAGCGTGCGCCCCTCC
>DASUPI010000194.1:0-2702 GCA_036281135.1 Rhodoplanes sp.
AGGAATGGCTGAGGCTTCAGTCCGCACTTTCACCATCAATTTCGGGCCGCAGCACCCGGCGGCGCACGGCGTGCTGCGCCTATTGCTCGACCTCGACGGCGAGATCATCGAGCGCGCCGATCCGCATATCGGGCTTCTGCATCGCGGCACCGAAAAGCTGATCGAACACAAGACCTATCTGCAGGCCATTCCCTATTTCGACCGGCTCGACTACTCGGCGCCGATGGCGCAGGAGCACGTGTTCTGCCTTGCGGTCGAGAAGCTGCTCGGCCTGACGGTGCCCAAGCGCGGCCAGCTGATGCGGGTGCTCTTTCTCGAACTGACCCGCCTCATGAACCACATCCTCAACGTGACCACGGCGGCGCTCGACATCGGCGCGCTCACGCCTCCGCTCTGGGGGTTCGAAGAGCGCGAGAAGATGCTGAATTTCTACGAGCGCGCATCGGGCGCGCGCATGCACGCCAACTATTTCCGTCCGGGCGGCGTGCACCAGGACGTGCCGCCCAAGCTGCTCGACGACATGTGGGACTTCTGCGATCCCTTCCTCAAGACGCTCGAGGACATCGACAATCTTCTGACGGAAAACCGGATTTTCAAGCAGCGCATGGTCGATATCGCCGTCATGACGCTCAAGGACGCCTGGGGCTGGGGCTTTTCCGGGCCCTTGGTCCGCGCCGCGGGCGCGGCGTGGGACTTGCGGCGGGCACAGCCCTATGAGTGCTATTCCGAGCTCGAATTCGACATTCCGGTCGGCAAGCACGGCGACTGCTACGACCGCTACCTCGTGCGCATGGAGGAGATGCGCCAGTCGGTGCGCATCATGAAGCAGTGCCTCGAAAAGCTGCGCTCGCCGGAAGGGCAGGGCCCGGTCACCGTCGAGGACAACAAGTTTGTACCGCCGCGGCGCGGCGAGATGAAGCGCTCGATGGAAGCGCTCATCCACCATTTCAAGCTCTACACCGAGGGCTTCCACGTGCCCCCCGGCGAGGTCTATGCGGCGGCCGAAGCGCCGAAGGGCGAGTTCGGCGTCTATCTCATCGCCGACGGAACCAACAAGCCGTACAAATGCAAGATCCGGGCGCCCGGCTTCGTCCATCTCAGCGCGCTCGATTTCATCAGCAAGGGCCATATGCTGGCGGACATGACCGCCATTATCGGCGCGCTCGATATCGTGTTCGGCGAGGTGGACCGGTGACGGGCGCGGCGGAATCGGAACGCTACCGGCGCGGCTGGACGAAGCTCGCCGAGGTCGACGGCGAGGCCGGCGTGAGGGTCGTTCAATCCCTGCAGGACATCAGTCCGGAACTGGGCCGTTTCGTCGTCGAATTCGCCTTCGGCGACGTGATATCCCGCCCGGGCCTCGGTCTGCGAGAGCGCGAGATTGCGACGATCGCCGCGCTGACCGCATTGGGCACCGCGCGGGCTCAGCTCACCGTCCACGTCAATGCCGCGCTCAATGTGGGCTGCACGCCGCGCGAGGTCGTCGAGACGATCCTGCAGATGGCGGTGTATGCAGGCATGCCGGCGGCGTTGAACGGCATGTTCATCGCAAAAGACGTTTTCGCCACGCGCGGCATCGTCATGGAAAAGGAAGAATAGCCGTTGGCGGTCCGCCGCCCGTTCAACGGCGTGGGTTACGTTCGAAACACCATGTGCTGCCGAATTCGCGAATGAAGGAGAGTTGAGCGTGGCCACGCGCCGTCTCGCCCCCGCCGCCGTCCAGCCCGCGAGCTTCGCCTTCACGGCGGAGAACGTCGCCTGGGCGAAGACCCTGATCGCCAAATACCCCGAGGGCCGGCAGGCCTCCGCGGTGATTTCGCTCTTGTGGCGCGCGCAGGGGCAGGCCGGCGGCTGGGTGCCGCAAAAGGCGATCGAGCATGTCGCCAATATTCTGAGCATGCCGCTCATCCGCGTGCTCGAGGTCGTGACCTTCTACACGATGTTCAATCTCGAGCCGGTCGGTCGGCATTTCGTGCAGCTGTGCGGCACGACGCCCTGCATGTTGCGCGGGGCCAACGAGCTCAAGAAAGTCTGCCGCGAGAAGATCGGGGAGGAACACCGCGTCACGGCGGACGGAAAGTTCTCCTGGATCGAGGTCGAGTGCCTTGGCGCTTGCGTCAATGCCCCGATGGTGCAGATCAATTACGACACCTACGAGGACCTCACGCCCGCGAGCTTCACCCATATATTGGATGATCTCGCCGCGGGACGGCCGGTCCGGCCGGGACCGCAGGTCGATCGTCAGTTCTCCGCCCCGGTCGGCGGGCCGACCGCCTTGACCGATCACTCCATTTACGAAAAACGCACCAGCGGAGAACCGCAAGCGCCGGCGCTCGCCGACGCCGAGGCGAAGCTGCCCGGCGAAGCCGCCAATGTCCGCGAAGCCGCCATACCCAAGCCGCCTGTCGGCGACGCCGGCGATGGCTCCAGCACCAGGCGCGAATGATGCTGCAGGACCGCGACCGTATCTTCACCAATCTCTATGGCCTCCATGACTGGAGGCTCCCCGGCGCGCGGGCGCGCGGCGCATGGGACGGCACCAAGGCCATCCTGGAGCGCGGCCGCGACGCCATCGTCAACGAGATGAAGGCCTCGGGGCTGCGCGGGCGCGGCGGCGCCGGGTTCCCGACCGGACTGAAATGGTCGTTCATGCCCAAGCAGTCGGACGGCCGGCCGCATTATCTCGTCATCAATGCCGACGA
>DASUPI010000195.1:0-2567 GCA_036281135.1 Rhodoplanes sp.
TCCTCTTGCGTCTCGCAACACGCAAACAGGACACGTTGCGCTTCCTTCACGATCCGACAGTTCCCTTCACCAACAATCAGGCCGAACGCGACGGGCGCATGATGAAGCTTCGGCAAAAAATCTCCGGCGGCTTTCGCTCGCCGAAAGGCGCGATGGACTTCGCACTCATCCGCTCCTTTTTCTCGACCGCCAAGAAACAGGGCTGGAACATTATCGACGCCCTCACCCGCGACCCTTCGAACTTGGCTATATCCCTACGCCTCGCCTGACCCCTCAAAACAACCTGGGCAGTTACGCGGAATCCATGATCGGTGAGACTTCAGTGAAACTCGCTCTAGACTAGCAGCCTCGGCAGATTTGCATGACTTTTTTTTTGACGCGCCCGTCAGCGGCTTTCACGACCTTTTCCATCGCAGACGCTCGTAAGCGCTCTGCCGACCTCGCGGCCGATAATTTCGGCAGTGTCGATCGCCGCGCCGCGCCGATCGATTTCCCTGCTTCCGCGGGCGCGGCCGACGCGATCGTTTTCCGGTCGGGATTTTTGCTCGTCGCCACCGATCCTTTGCGCCCCTGCAACGCATTCCGGTCCCGCTCCGAAGCGGGACTTGCTGTCGCGCGCGCGGCGACCCGCACCGGGGCGTTATCGCGCGACGTCTTCTCCGGCGCGCCGGCGCGTGCGCGGTCCGGCGCTGGTTTCGCCGGCGACGATTTCGACGCGGGCGGCATGGCCGCCTCGGATGTCGTCCGTTTCCCTGATTTCGCTGCCACGGCCGACGCGCTCTTGGAGTCTGCCGATGCCGCCGACGGTCGCGATTGTCCGGTGGGCGCCAAGGATGCGGTGCGAACCGGCGGAGCGTTTCGCTTCACCGCCGCGACGCCCGCTGTCGCATCCCGAAGGGTCCGCGTCGCGGGTTTGTCTTGCGCAACTTCCTTGGGCGCGGCCGCTCGCGCCGCCTTCGATCCCGCCGAGCTCGATGTCGCAGCCGCGGACCGCGAAGCACCAGCAATCGATTTCCTTGATTTCGCCGGCGTGCTCGAGGAGCTCCTCGAATCTTCTGATGCGGCCGACGAACGCGGCTTCCGAGCGGCCTTTTCTGGGATCAGCAATGATGCGCTGCGGACCAGCAGAAGTTTCCGGTTTCGCGCAGCAGCGCTTCCGGTCAGACCCGCCGCCGTCCGTTTCGCCCCGCTGGGACCGGTGACGGCGTGCCGCCGGTCAGGAATGTCGGGAAGGCGCAAGGCGGCTTCACGCACCTTGCGTTCGACTTTGGAAATAAAGACGCTTGGCCGCTCCTTCAACAGCGCCGCAAGCTGACGACACGAGGCGCGCGTGGTGATTCCGTCTGTTTCGTCCTCGCGCCCGAGCGCCACCCACTCGCCGATCGACCGGCCGGTGATGGCGCGCACGTAATGGCGTGTCTGCGCCGGCATGCCGCTGAGCCTGCGGCCGATAAAGTCGCGCAGGCGGCCCGGCCCGGCATTGTAGGCGGCGGCGGCAAGACCGAGATTGCCGAACTCGCGGCGCAGCTCCGCCAGAAACTCCGCCGCCTCAGGCAGGGCCGTGTGCGGGTCGAGGGGATCGAGCAGGCCGCGCTCCGCCGCCGTGTATGGCATGAACTGGGCGATGCCCTGCGCGCGCAGGCCGCTGCGCGTCAGCGGCCCGACGGCTCTTGGCTGAAACCGGCTTTCTTCCCAGATGACCCGGACGAAGAATTCGAGCGGCAGTCCGTTTGCCGCCGCGGCCGCTTCGAGCGCCGAGCACATCGAGTCGATCGCGTCGGCGACGTCGGCTTTCGCGAATTCCTCCGCTGGCGGCCCGGGCGTTGCCGCACTCCCCTGTTTTTCCTCCGCGGGATCGCCGGCCGTGGTGGGCGGCTGCGTGCGCTCATCGACGCCGGGATTTTCAGCCGCCGCCCGTTCATCGTGCGTCGCGCGATTATCTTCTGAGATGGGTGGTGGTGGTGGTGCGGGTTCGCCGGTGGGCAACGGCGCGAGGCCGTCGACAACGGACGCTCCCTGCGCCGCCAGCAGCTCCAATGGCTTGGCGCATACCGGCTCCGGGTATTCGGCTGCGTGCGCCGGGCCCCCCGCGATCAGCGTGAGCAAACCCGCAGCCGCGCTCAATGCGCGTAGGTCGACCAAAGGTCCCCCTCATGGCGCTGATCTCACGGCTGAATAATGGCTGTTCCGCAAATTGGTTCCGGGTTGAACCCGAAATGGTCGATACGACAGGCGCCACGCCAATTGGTCGGCTAGTACGAATTAATTGGCTAGCGCAAAACCTTGTTTGTGACACTTATGCGCCGCCGCTCAATACCACAAGGGGAACTTCATTGATTCGCTCCGGCTGAAGCGGTATCTCAATGCAGTCGTCGTCCGTTCCGGGAAACTCTTTGCGCAGTCTGGTATTGAAATAGATTGTCATCAGAGCCTGACAGCGCGCGCCGGCCGTCGGGCAGCACCGCCACCGCATTGACCCAGGAGGTGTGGCCCGCGAGCGCCCGGCTCTCGCCCGTCACCAGGTCCCACAGCCGCAGGGTGTAGTCATCAGAGCCGGACAGCGCGCG
>DASUPI010000196.1:0-6790 GCA_036281135.1 Rhodoplanes sp.
GATCGTCGAACGCACGATTGCGTGGCTCAACCGCTGTCGCCGCCTTGCAAAGGACTGGGAAAATCTCAACCGCAATGCCCTCGCGTTCTTGAAACTCGCCTCCATCCGCCTCATGCTGCGAAAGCTTTGTATCCTTGCTGAAGTTTTGAGACGGACTCTCAGATACCGTATTCTTGCAGCGTGCGGCGGCCGGGATATCAGTGTCGGCGATATCAAGACGTTTGTGGTCGTCGAAACGCCGTTCCGCGAGACACACTGTAATGGCATTCTGAAAACGCTAGAAAGCGAAGGGCGGCTTAAAGTTGTCCGGGCCAAGCCTGGCCGCAGAAAAGGGGCGTTCGGCGATCGTCACATGATCGTACGGATCGGCTGAGCGCCGCAGAACGCCGAGGAGCGTCCGTGGTCACCATCGTTCCGGTCCTGTCATGGGTCGCCGCGCTGATCGCGGCAGCGATCGCAGTGGCCCGCGGGCCCCGGCCCGTCACCCTGACCTTCGTTGCGGATCGATTGCTGTGCTATCTCCTGCTGTTCCCGGTCGGGCTCATGGGGCTGTGGGCGGCGCTCGGCCACCTCGCCTTTCCCGCGGAGGCGGCGCAAGCGATCGGCTGGGCGACGAGTCCGTTCCAGTCCGAGGTCGGGGCCGCCAATCTCGGCATCGGCCTCGCCGGCCTCTATGCCGCATTCCGCTCCTACGAGGCGCGGTTTGCGACCGCGCTCGCGGTCGCAGGATTTCTCTGCGGCGCAGGCGTCGTGCATATCAGCGACATCATCCGCGCCGGCAATTTCGCTGCGGGGAATGCCGGGCCGATCCTGTTCACCGATTTTCTCACGCCGATCGCCGTGTTCCTGCTTCTCGCGGCGACACGCGGGCAGCGTAACCAATCCTAATAATCTAAGTCGTCATGCCCGGGCGCGCCTTACCAAGGATGCGTCACCAGGATGGATGCCGAGCACCCGGCATTGACGAAGCGAGGAGCGTTGATCAAGCCTCGCCGCGAGTCTCAAACAGCGCCGTTTCGATCGCCTCGCGCGGACTCTTGCCCGCCCAGAGCAGGTACTGGAACGCCTGGTAGTAGCGCTCGCATGTATCGACCGCCGTCGAAAGCAGGAACTCGCACTGCGGACCGGAGGGAGCGGCTCCCCCGGCGAGCACGAGCGCATGGCGAAACATCACGAGCCCGTCTTTCTCCCACACGTCGAAATGCCCGATCCAGAGCTGCTCGTTGATCATTGAGATGAGCTCTGTCATTTCCGCGCGCCGGCGCTCGGGAAACTTCAGGTCAACCGCGCAGGCAAGGTGCAGCACTTCGATCTCGCCCATCCAGGTGAAGGACACCTGGTAGTCGGCCCAGATTCCCGAAACCACGAGGGTCAGTTCGTCTTCGCTGGCCCGGGCGAACGACCAGCCGTGCGACGCCGCCACATGTTCGACCGTCTCAACCGGGTTGGCCGGCCGTGGCATCGGGATTTGCGTCAGCGACATGCCAATTCCACCTGTTGTCGGCTGTTGACGTGCCTACCCGCGAAGGCCGGGGTCTACGCTGATCGACCGAGGCTCACGTGCACACAGACGACGACTGACGGGCTCCCGAACGGCGCCAAATCGCTTCGCCCATCAGCCTTCCCCTCTGACTAGCCCACCCACGCTAGTGCAAGGGATTGTAGATTCGGCAAAATTTAGCAACGTGCGGGTCTGCTCGGTCCACAGCGAAGACTGCGACATGTTGACTCAAGTGAGCTTTGCACGTCGTGCGAGCACTGGCGGTCGCCTGCGAGGAGAAGGGGAAACGGACGGGGGAAGACATTCGTTCCGGCGTTCCCCAGGAGGTGAGCGAGGCTGCCAGCCGGCGCGCGGGCGAATGCAACCGGTCAATCGAACAGGGTGGAGACCGACTGTTCCGAGGCCGTTCGGGCGATCGCCTCGCCGAGAAGCGTTGCGATGGACAGAACCCGAATATTCTCGGCGACGCGGACCGCCTCGGTCGGCTGGATCGAATCGGTGATGACCAGTTCCTTGAGGCGGGAGGCGGTGACGCGCGCGACCGCGCCGCCCGACAGCACGCCGTGACTGATATAGGCGTAGACCTCGCGGCCGCCCTGTCCGAGCAGCGCGTCGGCCGCGTTGACGAGCGTGCCGCCGGAGTCGACGATGTCATCGACCAGGATGCAGATGCGCCCCTCGACTTCGCCGATCACGTTCATGACCTCGGATTCGCCCGCTCGCTCGCGCCGTTTGTCGATGATGGCGAGCGGCGCGTTGATTCGTTTGGCGAGCGCCCGCGCGCGCACGACGCCGCCGACATCAGGCGAGACCACCATGACGTTCGACAGATCGAAGCGATCGCGGATGTCGCGCACCATCACCGGCGAGGCATAGAGATTGTCGGTCGGAATGTCGAAGAAGCCCTGGATCTGCCCGGCATGGAGATCGACCGTGAGCACCCGGTTGGCGCCCGCATGGGTGATCAGATTGGCGACGAGCTTGGCGGAGATCGGCGTGCGCGGCCCCGGTTTGCGGTCCTGCCGGGCATAGCCGAAATAGGGGAGGACCGCCGTGATGCGCCGCGCCGACGCGCGCTTGAGCGCGTCGATGATGATCAACAGCTCCATAAGATGATCGTTGGCCGGATACGACGTCGATTGAACCACGAACACGTCGGTTCCGCGCACATTGTCGACGATCTCGACGAAGATTTCCATGTCGGCGAAGCGCCGGACCACGGCCTTGGCGAGCGGGGTCTTGAGATAGGCGGCGATCGCTTCCGCAAGTCTCGGGTTGGAATTGCCGGCGACGAGCTTGATCGCTCCGTTAATGCCAGCCATTCCCATCTCCCGAACGCTCATCGCGCAGCGCCCCCCGGACGCGGCTCTGATTACAGGCAGGTCCGCGGCTTAGCAAGACGAAGGATTTGTTTTCGAGAGCATTTTCCGCCGGGTGGAATCGCTGGGCCCAGCGCGTTTGTGACCGATGATCGCGCTTCGCTTGCGCCCTATTGCCCCGCCGCCATCGCCACCGCGGACGCATCATTCCGCGGCGTCTGCGGTGTGGCGGGCTCGCGGGGCGAGGAACTGAGGAAGGCGACCAGCCGATCCATGCCGACGCGCGCGATTCTGCGGATCACTTGGTCGTCGGCCGCCGCCCAGGTGGTGCGGCCGGCGCCGCTCATCGGCTCCTCGCCCGAAAGGCGGCGGGCCCGCTGCTGATTGGCGTCATATACGTCCCACACCCAATGAACGACGGAGCGCTTGGCATAAACGACGGTCGCCGCGTAGATGCGGACGCGATATTGGGCGGGCGCGCCGCGCGACACGACCGCGATCTGGCGCGCTTCGGCTTCCTCCGAGAGGCTGCGTACGAGCTTTGTGTAGATACTCTCGGGCGGGCCGTCGACCGACTCGAAGGCGATCGTCGGTCCGCGTCCGGCGGAAACCGCTGCGGGCGTCGGCATTTGCGCGGTCGTGGAACTGCAAGCGGCGCCGCCCAGCGCCAGCATCAGCGCTGCGATCAGCCCGAACCCTCGTGCATATGTCTTCGACCGCGGCGCGCCGACGCGCCGGTCCATTCCCCCGTCCATCAACACCCCCGTCGGCTTGCTGCGTAGGCCTGCCAAGCAAGCCTCGCCTGCGGATTGATCCGCGTGCTGAGCCGACCCGAAATTTACTATTCCTGGCCTCCTGGGTCCAGCAAAAGCGTTACTCGGACGCGAGCGCAATTGCGTTGAGGTGGCGGCCGTAGTCGGATTCACCCAAATGCGTCATTCGCCGGTAGCTGTAGAACAGTTCGGCACCGGCATAAGTACAAACACCGATATCCTCGACGCTCATCACCTCCGCGCGGACCAGACGGGCGGCGATATAGCCGGCAAGGTCGAACATCGCGCGTCCGGCCCGCTGCGACGGCGCGAAGAAACGCCGGTTGGTCGGTTCTTCCGAAACAAACTGGTCCACCACTTCCGGGCCGACTTCATAATTGGGCTGGCGGATCATCGGGCCGATCGCCGCCACGATGCGCGCGCGTCGCGCGCCCAGCCGCTCCATCGCTTCGATCGTCGCATCGGTGACGCCGGCGAGCGCGCCGCGCCATCCCGCATGGGCGGCCCCGATCACGCGGGCGGTCGCGTCGGCGAACAGCACCGGCCCGCAGTCGGCGGTCGAGGCCGCGATGGCGAGCCCCGGCCTTTGCGTGACGACGGCATCCGCGCGCGGCCGCGCGTCGGCCGGCCACGGCTCCTCGGCAACGACAACGTTGGGCGAATGGACCTGGTAGGCGCTCACGAGAAGCTCCGGGCCGACGCCGAGCGCGTCCGCCATGCGGGCGCGGTTCTCCGCAACGAGGCCCGGGTCGTCGCCCGAACCGACGCCCGCGTTCAGACTTGCATACACCCCGTGCGAGACGCCGCCCGCGCGGGTGAAGAAAGCGTGGCGAACCGCCGGCAAGGCGGCGAGCGAACGGGCTTGCAGCATCATCGTCATGGATCGAATCCGGGAAGGGTTCCGAGTTGCGGAGCGGACAGCGCGAGCGCCTTGAACAACGTTCCCATGCCGGTCCGGTCCGGCGCAGTCAAACGCGCAAGCGCGGCGTCGATCGCCGGGGCTTGCGCCGGCGCCGCCGCTTTCAGCCGCGCTGCTCGCATGTCGATCCCGAGCCGGCGCAAGAAAAGCCCCTGTTCGATCGGCCCCTGCACCCGTACGCCGGCGGCTTCGGCGTCCGTGCGCAAAGCGGCGAAATCGACGTGGGCGGTGAGGTCGGCTTCGCCGGGCTCGGCGAGCACGTCGGCGAAACGATGGCCACGCACAGCCTGCAGCGTCTCGCCGAGCGCGCTTTCGGCGTGACCGTAATCGATGATCAGCGCAGCCCCCCGATTGGCGACGCGAGCGGCGAGCGTGCGGATTGCGTCGGCGCATCGCCATTCGAAGATCGCGCCGGGCGTGGCCGCGGCATCGAGGCGCTGCGGCACGCGCGCTGCAACCCGCGTCGAGGGCGTCGGCGCGGTGGCAAAGGCGAGCCGGCCGGCATCGTCGAGGGCGACGAGGCGTTCATGCCAACCCTGCGCGCTCTTGACGGCCTGGTGAACCGGCAGGGCGTCGAAGAACTCGTTGGCGAGGATGATGGCGTCGTCATCCGGAATATCGGTCAGCGCCCGATGCCATGCGATCGGGACACCGCACGCCGCGAGCGTCGCGCGCTGGCGGCGCTCGATCGCCGGACTTGTTTCAACGAAGTGCACCTGCAGCGCCGAGCGGAAGGCGGTCAGCGCCCGCGCCGCCCGCAATGCGTCGACCATCATCGTTCCGCGTCCGGGGCCGAGTTCGATCAGCTGTACGGTCCGCGGCGATCCCATCTGCTGCCACACCGCCGCCGCCCATAGTCCGATCAGTTCGCCGAACATCTGGCTGATCTCCGGCGCAGTGATGAAATCGCCGGCGCGCCCGAGCGGATCGCGGGTCATGTAATAGCCGTGCTCGGGATGAGCGAGGCAGAGCGCCATGTAGCGTGCGACGGGGATCGGCCGGCTCGCGGACATGATGGCGCGCAGTTCGGCTTCGAGCGGTGACATCGATGCTCGCCTCAGGCCTTCCGGAGCGGCGCGCGGCGCAGCGCGATGGCGAGGAAGACGAGTCCGGCGATAAACATCGGGATCGACAGCAGCATGCCCATGGTCAATCCGCCCCACAGGAAACCGAGCTGTGCGTCCGGTTCGCGGAAAAACTCGCAAAACACGCGCATCAATGCGTAAAGGCAGGCGAACGCGCCGACAATGAGCCCCGGCCGCTTGAGCGCGCCCGCCCGCACCATCATTGCGAGAATGACGAACAGGACGAGACCTTCGAGCGCTGCTTCGTAGAGCTGGCTCGGGTGACGGGGGAGGGGACCGGCACCCGGGAAAACCATCGCCCAAGGCACGTCGGCCGCGCGGCCCCATAACTCGCCATTGATGAAATTGGCGAGCCGCCCGAGAAACAGGCCGATCGGCCCGACCGCGCAGGTGATGTCGCCGAGCGAGAGAAACGAAACGCCGCGATTCCACGCAAACAAGGCCGCCGCCAGCACGCAGCCGAGAAAGCCACCGTGGAACGACATCCCGCCCTTCCACAATTGCAGGATTTCGAGCGGATGGGCGGCGAAAAACGCCGGGTTGTAAAAAAGCACATAACCGGCGCGTCCGCCGAGGATGATGCCGAGCGTGACCCAGAGAACGAAGTCGTCATAGTCCGCGACCGTCAACGGCGGCTCCTCGCACCACAGCCGCGGATTCGCGATCAGCCGGCGCGCATAGAACCAGCCGAGAAGGATCCCGGCGATATAGGCAAGCGCGTACCAGCGGATCGCGAACGGCCCGATGCTCACCAGCACCGGATCGATGGCGGGAAAGGGCAGGGCCAATAGCGGCATGGAGCTTCCCTGGCGGGCGGTTGATGGGACGCCCGGGTCCTGCGCCGAGCAAAGCAAACCGCGAGGGGCCTTGCGTCGGAGCACGCCGATCGCCATTAATTTGTACGAAAACACCTCATCGCATTTTCCGGTCAAACGAGTATCGAATCGTTGTAGAAAATGCGCCATTTATCGAACAGAGCGAGATCCGGTTGACCGGATCGCTCTCGCCCGGAGCGCAAGCATGACACAGACGAGCAACCGATTCTTCGACGAGATCGCGCGATTGATGAACGATGCGGCAGGCGTCGCGCAAGGGGTGCGGCGCGAGGTCGAGACCGTCATGCGCAGCCAAGGCGAAAAAATCCTGCGCGAGATGGACGTCGTGCGGCGCGAGGAGTTCGAGGCGGTCAAGGA
>DASUPI010000197.1:0-2107 GCA_036281135.1 Rhodoplanes sp.
GTTTCGAGACCAGGCAGGATCTTCGCGAGCGCGTTGCCAAAAATCGGGCCTTGATAGGCGCTGTCGGCGAACAGCTTCTCGATGAATGGAACTGACCGAACAGCGTCGCCAGCAACATGATGCCGCCATCGCGATCCTGAAGGCCGGCGGAATGAACGATGGCGTGCAGCAACAGTCCCAGCGTATCGACGAGAATATGCCGCTTCTTGCCCTTGATCAGTTTGCCCGCATCGAACCCGTGCGGATCGATGCAGGCCCCCCTTGTATGGAGCCTTTTTTGTCAAGCGGTTTTAGAGCGGCGCATCTTTTTTCTTCATCGGTTTCTTTGTTCGATCTGGAATCCCGTTTCTTCGCCCCGATCCGCAGTATTGCAAAGCCGGCGCGCGCAGGAGCTGTCAAGGTTGGCCGTCGCACCGACCTTTCCGCATGCTCCGCCCTTCCAGGCCATGCCTTGACGGCTCTGAGCACGACGGCATGCTCGAGGCGATTGGGATGACGATTTGAGGGGAGCCCGCTTTACGGGCGCGGATCAATCGCGCCACGACCTTGTATCCGGTGGGTCCAGAACCCAAACCATGATGCACTCATGCGCATCGGCGGCGAAGCTCCGAGGCGACGGACCCATTCTTTTTCCCGGCATGAAAGCCAAGGGGGACGATCGGGACCCCGCCACCTCGAACCGTCATCGGACCCTCTCGCGCTTGCAGCGGGGCGGGCCGAAACTGTCGGAGGATTGCTATGCAACTCCACTCATGACGCTGGACGCAGGACGATACCCTGCGGGATTGTGCCCTCCCGCACCAGACGCCACAGGGCGATCAGAAGCTTGCGTGCCAGCGCCACAATCATGGTCTTGCGGGTCGCCGGCGCATGTTTCGTGCGCGCGTAAAACCAGTGCGCCAAGGCGCTGTCCTTCTGGAACATCAGAAACCGCCATGCCAGTTGGATCATGCCGCGCCGGACGCGGGCGTTGCCGGATCGCGCCAGCCCTTTCTCGCGACGCTTCTTGCCGCTCTCGTCAGGCGAGCCGGTGAGGCCGCCATAGCGCGCCACCGCCCGACGGTCGCGCAAGTTTCGGCTGAGCACCTCCGCCACCAGCATGTCCGCCGTCTCCACGCCAACCCCGATCACGCGCGCCAACAGGCGCACCATGACATTGGGTCCGTCACTGGGGACTTGCTCGAGGCGCTCCAGGCGGGCCCTCTCGATGTCCCGGATCTGACTGCGGACGAGCCGGCGGCGCTCCATGTCGCGCTTGAGTTCAGCCAACGTGTTGGTCGGGATCGGCGCGTCTTCGGGCGTGCGCAAGCCTTCGAGGCGTTCGATCGCTTTCTTCAGCTTGGGATTGAAGCCGCGGATGCCGAGCCGCGCCAGTGCCGCCTTCATCCGATTGATGATCCGGCTTTGCTCGCCAACGAGACTTTCGCGTTCGCGATTGGGCCGCTTGGCATCCTCCTGCGCCAGCGACGGGATCGCCACCATCTTGCAGTGATCACGCTCGCCGCGCAGCCAGCCGAGGAAGGCCCGTTTGAGCAGCTCGGTGTCAAGCCGGTCGGTCTTGGCGCGCCGGTGCTCGCGCGATACGGCGATGCTCGATGCGTGAATGATATGGGCCTCGACGCCGCGAGCCTTGAGCCAGCGCGCCAGCCAGAAGCCGTCACGGCCAGCTTCGAAGGCGACAGCGATGCGTTTGATCTTGTGTCCCGTCTGCTCCGCTTCCGTTCGCCAGCGATTGAGCAGCTTCAGCAATGCACTCTCGTCGACCGCGAGCTTCTTCAGCGGCTGACGTTCGATCCCGGGCACAAGACCGGCAACCAGCCAGCTCGACTGGCCCATTTCGATCACGGCGATCAGTGTGCTGTCCGGCTCAAGCGTGGCGAGAGATCGGCTCAGGTCGTTGGGCTGCTGCATGGGGTGCTCCATCGGTTCGTGTTGGCGCCGATAGATGCAATCTCCTCGCCGCCTGCCCCATAGCTTCTTTTTCGGCGCTCTTGACGCTTTGACTATCGATGATGCAGGCGGTGGGGCTGGCTTCTCGTTCCGCCTTCTCGCGGCATTCGACGTAGAGTGCGTGATGAATGCGATCCAGCGTGCCATCGCAGTGCCA
>DASUPI010000198.1:0-5220 GCA_036281135.1 Rhodoplanes sp.
CCCAGTCGCGATTGAAGCGGTAGGAATAGCGCGCCGGCGGCTGCGGCGACTGCGTCTCCAGCCAGCGCACCGTGCCGTTGCTCGTGTTGTAGAATGCGTGGATGCAGCCGACGCCGGTCCACAGCACGTCGCCGACGCGCATCGTATAGCGCTTGCCGTCCGCCACCGCCTCGACCTCGCCTTCGAGGATCACATAGGCTTCCTCCAGCGGATGGTCGTGCGGATGGGCGACGCCGCCCGGCTGATACTCGACCATGAACATGGTGTGGAGCTGGGCGTCGAGCCGGTGGTCCACCAGCATTTTCACGGCGATGCCGCTATAGGCGAGCAGCGCGGTCGCCATGCTTGCCGACACGGTCGGGGCGTCGACCCGCGCGCCGGCTTTGAGCTTGTCGACCTGCATGTCGCTGTCGCGCAGCCGGAAGAAATGGCGCGCGCGCGGATCGCGGATGTCCAGTTCCGTGATTTCGCCCCGCTCCGGCGGACCGAGGAAGAACGTGTCGGCCGGTTCATCGGCCGCGCGCGGCTGCGGAACCAGCATGTCGAGCCACCTGGCTTGGCCCTGTCCGGAGCCGAGCCAGGCATGCGGCACGACGCCGCAGGCGCCCGGCGCGAGCGGATAGGCATGTCCGTCGAGCACGAGAACCGGCTCGCCTTCGAGGACGTAGAAGCTTTCCTCGAAGGAGTGCACATGCTTGTCGATCCGGCCGCCGGCCTCGATCGCGCACAGGCCGAGCGCGGTGTGAACCGAGCCGCACGACCGGTCGACCAGCGAGCAGCGGCTGAAACCCGCGCTGTGTTCGGGATAGGCCGGCGCAAGCCGGACTGCGTCGCTGCGCAAGACGTGGTGCATGTTTGCTCCTCCCCGCATCAGCGGTTATCTTTTCTCTGTTCAGTAAGACTGAACGCTACCGCACCGTTGTTCAGTGTCAATATCTTTGCGCCGGAGGAGCTTCATCGCGTCGCATGCCGAGGAAATCGCGCAGGACAGCCGCAAGCCTTGCTCCCTCCGGCCGGGCCGGCGGCTCCGACCGTCTCGGACCGCGCCTGCGCGCCGCGCGCGAGACAGCGGGCGTGACCGTGCGCGGGCTTGCCCGCAACCTCGGCGTCTCGGCGAGCCTCGTGTCGCAGATCGAGACCGGCCGCGTGATGCCCTCGGTCGGCACGCTCTATGCGATGGCGAACGAACTCGGGCTCCTGGTCGACGATCTGTTCCGCGATGGAAAAGCCGCGCCGCAACAGGCGAGTTCGGACACCGGCCCTGCGCGACCGGGTCCGGTGCAGCGGTCGTGTGGCCGCGAGACGATCCATCTGTCCGGCGGGGTGCGCTGGGAGCGGCTGACGCCCACCAGCGATGCCGAGGTCGAGTTCCTCTACGTCGTCTACGACGTCGGCGCGACCTCGTGCGAGGAGGATGCGCTGATCCGGCACGGCGGCAAGGAATACGCCTATCTGCTCAGCGGCCGGCTCGGCATCCGGGTCGGATTCGAGGAGTTCGAACTGCGGCCGGGCGATTCTATTTCGTTCGATGCGCAGAACCCGCATCGCCTGTGGACGATCGGCGACAAGCCCGCGGTCGCGGTCTGGGTCGTGCTCAACCGGCACGCCGACCGGCGCCGCCGCAAGCGGCCATGAGCCTGCCCGGCGAAGGATAGGCGAACGCGGCGTGACGGTCAGCCGATCACGAAATCGACCAGCAGCTTGATGTTGAGCACGATGACGGTGAGCGCCGTCAACGCCGCGAGCGCCGTCAACCAGCGCGGCGCAATCAGTTCGCCCAGCTTTCCCCGATCGGCGGTGAACATCACCAGCGGGACGATGGCGAAGGGCAATTGGATGCTCAGGATCACCTGACTGAGGATCAGCAGTTTCGCCGTGCCCGAGGCGCCATACCAGATGGTGACGATGGCCGCCGGCACGATGGCAATGGAGCGCGTCACGAGCCGCCGCGCCCAGGGCGACAGGCGGATATCGATGAACCCCTCCATGACGATTTGTCCGGACAACGTCGCCGTCACCGTCGAATTGAGGCCGCAGCACAAGAGCGCGATTCCGAACAGCGTCGGCGCGATCGCCGAGCCGAGCAGCGGCGCGAGGAACGCATGCACCTGGTCGAGTTCGGCGATGTCCGTCTTGCCGGTCTTGTTGAAGGTCGCGGCTGCGAGGATAAGGATCGACGCATTGATCAAGAGCGCGAACATCAGAGCAATCGTCGAATCGGCGGACGCAAGATGGATCGCCTCGCGCCTGTCCGCAACCGAGTCGCCGAAACGCCGGGTCTGCACCACGCCGGAATGGAGGTACAGATTATGCGGCATCACGGTCGCGCCGAGAATGCCGAGCGCGAGATAGAGCATCTCCGGATTGGTGATGATCTGGGTCGTCGGCGCAAAGCCGCGGATAACGGCGCCCCAGTCCGGATCGGCCAACGCGATCTGGATCGCGAAGCATACCGCGATGACGCCGAGCAATGTGACGATGAAGGCCTCGATCCAGCGGAAGCCGAGATTCTGCATCCACAGGATCAAGAAGACGTCGAGCGCGGTAATGAGCACGCCGAACTCGAGCGGAACGCCGAAGAGGAGATTGAGGCCGATCGCGGTGCCGATGACCTCGGCGAGGTCGGTCGCGCATATGGCGATCTCGGCCGCCACCCAAAGCGGCCACGACACCCAGCGCGGGAAGGCATCGCGACAGGCCTGGGCAAGGTCGCGGCCGGCGCCGATCCCAAGCCGCGCGCAGAGCGACTGCAGGATGATCGCCATGATGTTGGAGATGAGCGCAATGGTAAGCAGCGCGTAGCCGAATTTGGAGCCGCCGGCGAGCGAGGTCGCCCAATTGCCGGGATCCATATAGCCGACCGCAACCAGGTAGCCGGGGCCGAGAAAGGCCACCAGCTTGCGCCCGAACGAGCCGGTCGGCCGCGTCTTGATAGAACCATAGACCTCGGCCAGGGAGGGCCGTTCCCGCTCGCGCCGCCAGCCGGACAAGGGCGCGGGACTCTCCTGCTGCATCGTGTGATGCGCGTCCATGGCATTACCCTTGGCTGTGAGCACCGCGACCGGAGCCGCCCCGCGAGTGACTGCGTTTTCAGCGCCGAGCGCCCCGACTGTCCTCGGCGGCTGGAGCTCCTAAGCCCAATCCGCTATTGCGAGTTATTTGCAATATAGCCAAGTGTGCGGGATTGTCAATTTGTTGCGAGTTATTTGCAAAAAGAGGGGCGCTCCGGCCCGACAGCCACGATAGCGGCCGCTGCGAAAACACACTTGCTAAAGCGCGCCCCAGCGTCGGCCGGCGGAAATGCGTCGCGCGAGGATTTTGTCGATGCGCCGCCCGTCGAGATCGATGATTTCGAAGCGCCAGCCGAACGCGTCGACCATTTCTCCGACCCGCGGCAGATAGCCCACCTGCGCGAGCACGAATCCCGCAGCCGTCTGATAGCTGCGACCTTGCGGAATCGGCACCGCGAGGACTTCGGCCATCTCGTCGACCGGCATGCCGCCGGCGATGAGCCACGACCCGTCCGCCCGCTGGACGGCGTGTTCGGTCAGCCCTTCGTCGGTTCGGAATGCGCCGACGATCGCTTCGAGTATGTCGGCGTTCGTGACCACGCCCTCGAAGTGTCCGTACTCGTCGTGGATCAAAGCCATGTGGACGGTCGAGGCCTTGATCGTCTGCACGACGTCGAGCGCGTCCGCAGTGTCCGGAATGACGGGGGCGGGACGCACAAGAGAGCGCAGGTCCGGCTCCTCGCCCAGGATATAGGCGTCGAGCAGATCCTTCGCCTGGACGACGCCCAGCATCTCCTCGCTCGTTCCATCGCAGACCGGCAGCCGCGAGTGCACGCTCTCGACGATCATCCTGCGGATCTCCTTCGGATCGTCGGCGAGATTGATCATGTCGACGTCGGTGCGGGGTGTCATAACCGCTCGCACTGGACGATCACCCAGACGCATCACGCCCGCAATCATCGTACGCTCTTCCGGCTCGATGACGCCGGCCGTCTCGGCCTCGGCGATCAAGGTCCTGATTTCTTCGTCGGTCACCCGCCCTTCCGGCTGAGGCCGTTGAGCGAGGGCGCGCAGCACCAGCTTTCCCGATGTGTCGAGGATCCAGACGAAAGGGGAGGCGATCTTCGCCAGGATCGTCATCGCCGGCGAGACCCTGACGGCTATTCCCTCCGGATTGCGGAGGGCGATCTGCTTGGGGACGAGTTCGCCGATGATCAGGGACCCATAGGTGATGGCGGCCACCACCAGCCCGACGCCCGCGGCGTCCGCTATGCCGGCCGACAGGCCGTGCGAGAAGAACCAGTCGGAAAGCCGCGCGCCCAGCGTCGCGCCGGAGAACGCGCCGGACAATACGCCGACCAGCGTTATCCCGACCTGGACCGTGGACAGGAACTTGCCTGGATTGGCGGCGAGCGCCAAAGCACGCCGGGAGCCGACGACCTCGCGCTGGACCATCGCTTGCAAGCGCGCGCGCCGCGACGACACGATGGCGAGTTCCGCCATTGCGAGCAAGCCGTTGATGAAGATGAGGACGACAACGGTCGCGATTTCGACGTAGATCATTGCACCATTATAGCGGCCGTTCGCCCTGCCTGCTGGGATGGCTTCGGTGGACCAAGCCTATTAGCCAAAACAGCGGGAAATAGCATCGGGCGCGGCTGGGGCCGCCTGCGGCCCCTTCGCGTCGATCCGATCGCCCAGGCGGCGAGGCGACGCGCCCGGCGTCCGGTTCGCCTATCTGATGGGCACATAGACCTCGATCGCGAGCTTGTCGTCCGGCGTGGTCCGCGGATCGTTGAGATAGGTTTCGACGAACACGTCCTGCGCCTCGAGACCTTTTTCGTCGAGCTGATTGGTGATCAGCTCGTAGGTCGCATCGAGCGAGTCGTAGGTCCCGCGGTGGACATATTTCAGCGCCTTGCCGGCCGGTGACTTGGCGGCGGCGAGGGAGTCCGGCAGGTTGGCCGGCGGCTCGGCCACAGGCACCGCCGCCCGGAACTGGAACCCCTTGTCCTCGGTCGAAGTGTAGATCGTCATCGGCGGTCCGGTCGGCGTGATGTTCTCCTTTTCGAGGAAGGCGTAGACCTTCTTGAAGCTGTCGACGATCGTCGCGAATGCGTTCTCCCAACTGGCGGCGCCGGACACATACACGATCGGCTGCTCGGTCATCGTGACTTCTTGTCCGCTGGCATCGTCGGGCTGCGCCTCC
>DASUPI010000199.1:0-2058 GCA_036281135.1 Rhodoplanes sp.
GCCCGCTTGTTTCCCTCCGGCAGTCATTCTGGCCGAAGCGGCCGCCTTCGCGTGATTGGCTCCGGTCGAGCGCGGAGGTCGAGAAAATTCTAAATATTTTTGCGATTAGCGGGAACCAACCGATGAAAGGCACGTTACGCCACTGACCGGCCGCCATTCCCCCTCCCCCCGTGCTCGGCCGGCCATCTAAGGCGTGGTTGACATTCCGTCAGCCACGCCTTTTTCTTTGCCCATCGATGCTTCTCAACTCTAAGTACAATCCAGCCCATCGACCCAGACGGGGATGTCGCGGTGCGCACACCCGCATGCGCCCGGCAGCGCCAAGCTCCACCAGGCGTGCTCTTCCGATAGGCCGGACGGCTCCGCGTCCGCCTTGTGCCCTATCGCAGAGCTTACGCAACGGGGGGCCGGCCGGGGTTTCGGCGCGGCCCGCTACTTCTTCAACACCTCGATCAGGGTGCTCCCGAGCCGCGCGGGCGAGGGAGAGACGTGAATTCCGCAGGCTTCCATGGTGGCGATCTTGGAAGGGGCGTCGCCCTTGCCGCCGGAGATGATCGCCCCGGCATGGCCCATGCGGCGTCCGGGAGGAGCGGTGCGCCCGGCGATGAAGCCGACGACCGGCTTCTTGCGGCCAAGCTTGGCCTCGTCCTTGAGGAATTGAGCCGCCTCTTCCTCGGCCGAACCGCCGATCTCGCCGATCATGATGATCGAGTGGGTCTTGTCGTCGGCGAGGAACATTTCCAGCACCTCGATGAACTCCATGCCCTTCACCGGATCGCCGCCGAGTCCGACCGCGGTCGTCTGGCCGAGGCCCACCTGCGTCGTCTGGAACACCGCCTCATAAGTGAGCGTGCCGGAGCGCGACACGATGCCGACATTGCCCGGCTTGAAAATGCTGCCCGGCATGATGCCGATCTTGCATTCGCCGGCGGTCATCACGCCCGGGCAATTCGGCCCGACGAGCCGCGACTTCGATCCCTGCAGCGAGCGCTTGACTTTCACCATGTCGAGCACCGGAACGCCTTCGGTGATGCAAACGATCAGCGGAATCTCCGCGTCGATCGCCTCGCAGATGGCGTCCGCGGCGCCCGGCGGCGGCACGTAGATCACGGTGGCGTCGGCGCCGGTCTTGGCGCGCGCTTCGGCTACGGTGTCGAACACCGGGAGATTCAGATGGAAGCTGCCGCCTTTGCCGGGCGAGGTGCCGCCGACCATTTTGGTGCCGTAGGCGATCGCGTGCTCGGAATGGAAGGTGCCGTTCTTGCCGGTGAAGCCCTGGCAGATCACCTTTGTGTTTTTGTCGATGAGGATGGACATGAGTTGCCTTTGACGGTCAGCGGGATTGAGGGAACGGGTTTTCGGCGCGGACGCGAAGTCGCGTCCCGCTAATTGCCCCTCACCGCCTTGACGATTTTCTGTGCGGCGTCGTCGAGGTCGTCGGCGGCGACGACATTGAGGCCGGACTCGGCGATGATCTTCTTGCCGAGGTCGACATTGGTGCCTTCGAGCCGGATCACGAGCGGCACCGGAAGGCCGACCTCCCGCACCGCCTCGACCACGCCGCCGGCGATCACGTCGCAGCGCATGATCCCGCCGAATATGTTGATCAGGATGCCCTTCACATTCGGATCGGCCGTGATGATCTTGAACGCCGCCGTCACTCGGTCCTTGCTCGCGCCGCCGCCGACATCGAGGAAGTTCGCCGGCGACTCGCCGTACAGCTTGATGATGTCCATGGTCGCCATGGCCAAGCCGGCGCCGTTGACCATGCAGCCGATCGTGCCGTCGAGCGCAATGTAGTTGAGGTCGTGTTTCGACGCCTCGATTTCCTTCTCGTCCTCTTCGGTCAGATCGCGCAGCGCGGCGATGTCCGGATGGCGGTAGAGCGCATTGCCCTCGAACCCGATCTTGGCGTCGAGGCAGATGAGCTGGCCGCTCTTGGTGACCACCAGCGGATTGATCTCGAGGAGGCTCATGTCCTTGGCGACAAACGCCGTATAGAGCTTTGTCACCATGCTTTCGGCCTGCTTGGCGAGGTCGCCCGTGAGGCGCAGCGCG
>DASUPI010000200.1:0-5339 GCA_036281135.1 Rhodoplanes sp.
CACGCCCTGCGTCGCCTCCAGCCCGAGCGCCTGCACGTTGTTGATCTGGAATACGAAGCCCGGCATCCGGTATTTGCCGGCCAGGCCGAACTCGGCGGCCTGCTTGAGCACGTTGGATAGATCGCCGCCGGCATTGGCGAAGGCGATCGTGTCGGCGCCGGACGCCTGCGCCTGGACGAGATACGAGGAAAAATCCGACGTGCCGATCGGCGCGCGCACCGAGCCAAGCACCTCGCCGCCCAATTTTTTCACGCCCTCGCTGGCCGCCGCCTCGAGGTCCTTGCCGAACTGATAGTCGGCGGAAATGAAGAACCACTTCTTGCCGCCGCGCCCCACCACGGCGCGGGCAAATCCGTTCCCCAGCTCCCACGTGTCGTAGGTCCAGTGAACCGTGTTGGGCGTACAGGCGACCCCCGTCAGATTGGCGGTGCCCGCGCCCGACCCGATCAGCACCTTGTTGAAGTCCTTCGCCAAGGTGTTGGTGGCGAGCGCCACCGCCGAATTCGGCACGTCGATGATCATCTCGACGCCTTCGTTCCCGTACCAGCCGCGGGCGATATTGGCGCCGATATCAACCTTGTTCTGGTGATCGGCGAAGACGACCTCGACATTGAGGCCGAGCTTTTTTGCGTAATCTTCCACCGCCATGCGCGCCGCGATCACCGATCCGATGCCCTGCGAGTCGGAATAGACCGTCGACTGATCATTGAGCACGCCAATTTTGACAGTCTTGCCCTGCGCCGCCGCAAGCGACGGTACGGCGGCGAACAGCGCGACCGCTATTACGGATCTCGGATTCATAACCCTCAACCTCCCTTTGCGTTGTTTTTGCTCCCGAATACGAATTTCCGGCTTTCGCGACGGCTGGGACAGCCTTGATGCGCAGCCGGTCACCGGTGCTCCTTTGTCCCGTTTCCGATGACCATGACCCGGGGCGACCGCTGCGCGGCATACAGCTGCTCGACCAATGGCGCGCGATTCCGCAACACCATTTGCTGATTGATCGAGCCCTTGTCGGTAATTTCGCCGAGGTCGAGTGAGGGCTGCTCGTGCATCAGGATCGCGCGGCAGACGCGATTCGAACTGCCGGTGCTTTGCTTCGCGAACGTATCGAGCAGAAACGCGAACTCGCCGCACACCTGCGCATCGCTCAGCAACACGGTAGGCAAGGCGTCCACCGGCAGATGTGGGGCGAGCCGGCGACAGGCTTCGATATCGGGGAAGACGAGCACGCCGATTTCGTCGCGATCGGGGCCAGAGACGACCACGTCGCGCACGAAGGGCGCGAAATGGTCGATGATATGCGCCCGCAAAGGACCGACATTCACCCAGGTGCCCGTCGCGAGCTTGAAATCCTCCGCCGTGCGCCCGTCGAACAGGAGACCTTCCGAGGGATCATTGGGATCGGCGAGCTTGAACGCGTCGCCGAGCTTATAGAAGCCCTCCTCGTCGCGCGCCGCAGCGCTGAGCTGCGGTTGACGCCAATAGCCGGGCGTTACATTGGGACCGCGCACGCGGCCTTCCAGCTTGGCCTCGGCGGGCGCCAGCTTGAACTCCATCCCGACCATCGGCAACCCAACATTGGCGGCGGAGCGGCTCGCCCAGGTGCGCACGAGCGCCGCGGGCGCGGTTTCGGTCGCGCCGAAACCGGTGAGAAACAGGATATGCTCGCCGCAGGTCTTGATCGCGAGATCCTTCATCTCGTCGAACACATGCTGCGCGATGCCGGCGCCGGCAAACCACAGCACCTTGACGCGGCTGAAGAAGGTCGCCCGCAACGCGGCGTCCGCGCGGAAATAGGGCAGCAACGCCTCGAAGCCCCGGGGCACCGTGAAATACCAGGTCGGGGCGATTTCGCGCAGGTTGCGCACAGTCGTCTCGATCGCGCCCGGCAACGGTTTGCCTTCGTCGATATAGAGCGTGCCGCCATTGTAGAGAACAAGGCCGACGTCGTGGTTGCCGCCGGCCGTGTGGTGCCAGGGCGCCCAGTCCACCACGATCGGCGGCTCGTCGGCGAAAAAGGAGAGCGCCGCGCGCAACATCTCCTGGTTCGAGCACCACATGCGCTGGGTATTGATGACAGCCTTCGGCTGACCGGTCGAACCCGAGGTGAATAGGAACTTGGCGATCGTGTCGGGCCCGACGGCGGCATGAGCCGCCGCGACGGCTGCGCTCGGCGCGACGGCAAGCAAGTCGGCAAACGGCGTCACCGCCCGGCCGCCCGTTGAATGACGCACGGTCACCAGCTCCACCTGCGGCGGAACGGTCGCCTCGATCGCCGCGGCGTAGGCCGCGCCGTCGGCCGCAAACACCATGCCCGGCGTCAGGAGATTGACGATGTGGCGGAGCTTGCCGAAATCGCTGGAGACGAGCGAATAGGCCGGCGAAACCGGCGCGTAGGCAATGCCGACATAGTTTGCCGCGAGCCCGAGCAATGCGTGCTCGATGTCATTCCCCGACAGGATCAGGATCGGCCGGTCGGCCGAGAGATCGCGGCGCAGCAAGGCTTGGCCGATCCGGCGGACTTGATCGAGCGTTTGCGCGTAGCTCACCTCACGCCAGGGTCCTTCTGCGGTGCGCTGTGCGAGGAACGTGCGCGTGGGCGCAACCGCCGCCCAATGCTCAAGCCGTTCGGTGAGCTTGCTCGGATAGGACGCAAGCTCCCGCCGTGACCGGAGATAAATTCGTCCGTCACTCCGGCGGTCGACCACAAGATCGCGCGGTCCGAGCCGGACCGGCCGCATGGGCACGCCGGGCTCGGCCGCCCTAGCAGCGTGCGTCGGCGATTTCGAACCTGATGGTGCATCAGCGCGCGACGACATCTGCCGGCTCCGAGGTCAGATCGGCGTGAAGACGGGGATGCGGTAACCGTTGTCGCTCGGTTTGAAGGTGACGCGGACGCGCTGGCCGATGCGCAAGGACGCGAGATCGCAGTCGACAATATTCGTCATCAGCGTCGGTCCTTCGTCGAGGGTGACATAGGCGAGCGCATAGGGGGCCGCGCCGCGGCGCATGACGCTGTAGGAGTAGATCGCTCCGTCGCCCTTCGATTCGAGGTAGTGCGTATCGTCGCTGAAGCAGAACGGGCAGATCGAGCGCGGATAGAAATGGACTTCGCCGCAAGCGTTGCAGCGCCGCAAGAGAAGCCTCCCCTGCATCGCGGCATCCCAGTAGGCCTGTGTCTCCGGATTGGGCCGCGGCCCGGCCAAGGCACGATCCTGCGTCATCGGCCCCTACTCCCGTTCCAGAATGAGCGTAGCGCTGCCGTGCCGGGTGGGCAGCGCGCCGCCCGTCCCGTGCGCAAGCGCAAGACCGCAATTCTCCACCTGAACCCGGGGATGCGCCTCGCCGCGCAATTGTCGCACGGCCTCAATCACCTTGGTCATCCCGCCGCGGTTTGCCGGGTGGTTGTTGCACAGCCCACCACCGTCGGTGTTGATCGGCAGCCTGCCCACGCCGGCGATAAGATTGCCGTCGGCGACGAACTTGCCGCCTTGCCCCTTGCGGCAGAAGCCGAGGTCCTCCAGCGTGATCAGCACGGTGATGGTGAAGCTGTCGTAGATCGACGCATACTTAATATCGGCGGGCGTAACCCCCGCTTCCGCAAAGGCGCGCGGGCCGGACCAGAGCGCGCCCGAACTGGTGATGTCCACGCGCCCACCGAGCTGATACTTCGGCGCATATCCGGCGCCGATCACGCGCACCCGCGGCTTGCCGAGGCTCTTCGCGATGTCAGGGCTGACGACGACGAGGGCGCCGCCGCCGTCGGTGATGATGCAGCAATCCAGCCGATGCAGCGGATCAGCGATCATGGGCGAGTTCACCACGTCCTCGACCGTCACCACCTCGCGCAACAGCGCATGCGGATTGTGCTGTGCATGGTGGGAGGCGGCGACCTTGATCCAGGCGAGTTGCTCGCTGGTGGTGCCGAACTCGTACATGTGCCGCATCGCGCACATGGCGTAGAGGCCCACCACCGTCGGCCCGTGCGGCAGTTCGAACTGCGCTTCCGGCGCATCGAGGCCCTTGGCTTCCGCCTCAGTTTTCGTGCCGGTCTGCATGCCTTCGACGCGCGGACGCCCGGCAAGCGTGATCAGTGCGACATTGCACTTTCCCGCAGCGATCGCCTCGGCGGCGTGGGCCACATGCACAAGATAGGAGGAGCCCCAGGACTCGGTCGTGTCGAGATGGCGCAGCCGGAGGCCGAGATAGTCGATGATCGAGAACGGGCCGGTGCCCGGCCGTTCCCAACCGGCCACGTCGCCCGCGCAGAAATACCCGTCGACATCGCTCTTGCTCAGGCCGGCGTCGGCCAGAGCTCCGCGCGCCACCTCGGCATGCAGTTGGGCGAGCGACTTGCCGTCTGCCTTTCGGGTCGGGTGCTCATAGATGCCGGCAATATACGCCCTATGCGCGGCAGGCATGCTCGCTGCCTCCCTGGGAACGCTTTCCCCGATTGCCCGGCGGAACCCGGGAGCTATTTTTTATCCTCATCGCCATCGTCGGGAACGACTCGGATGGGTGGAGGCGATGATGGAACAGCACGCACAATGGCGATCTCCTGGTCCTCGCAACCAGCGCAAGCCAGCGCCAGCGGCTCGATCTGAATTGAAGTCTTGGCTAAGTCCGATTTTGCTCTCCGATCAATCGGAAATCAAATTTGATCTCGGCTAAAGCCGAAATCAGAAGGCGTTTAGGCGTTTGATTTCGCCTAAAGGAAAAATCAAAATTTGAGACATCCGGCTTAAGAAGAATGCGATCCGGCCGGCAGAATCGAAACCGTTCCGCCGGCCGTTCGCGATCGTAATGCGAACGACGGGTTAGGAAAACGCCCCCGCTTTTTTCCTTGCGGTCCGCCGACCCCCTTGAGCGCGTCCATCACCGCCTTCGTGGCGGTCTCGCTCAAGTCCATTACACCATCAGCCCAAAAGTCTCGGTCCCGAAGCGATAATTCCTAAACGGGCCCTTAGAAGGAGCCGCTGCTCCCGAGCGTGAATATCTGGACCGTCGAGATGGTGGAGGCACGCCTCGCCGAAGCGGCGGAGGTGATCCGGCGCCTGCCGCCGGTGCGCGTGCCGGGCTATTTCAATACCTGGCCTCCGATGATCGTGGAGTTCGCCGATCGGGTCGGCCAGCAAGCCGAGCCGATGCGGCTGCCGCCGCCGTCGCCGACCGCCATCAGCCGGATGGAGGAAGCGCTCGGATGGCTGCGCTGGCTCACACCCGAACAGGCCAAGCTTGTCTGGTCGCGCGCCGAGGGCACGCCTTGGAAACTGATCTGCTGGCGCTTCGGGATTGCTCGCGCCACCGCGCATCGGCACTGGCAGTACGGGCTCAGC
>DASUPI010000201.1:0-13644 GCA_036281135.1 Rhodoplanes sp.
GACCAGCACGAACAGCGCAAGCGTGGTTGCGACGCTGCCGCCGGGCACCGGCGAGGTGGCGTCGGCCGTGCGCAGCACGCCATGCACTACCCAGGGCTGGCGACCGCTTTCGGTGACCACCCAGCCGGCGATGACCGCAACAAATCCGATCCACCAGGTCTGGGCGACGATCTTCAGATACCAGGTTGTATTGAACAGCCGCCCGCGCCACCACAGAAACGCGGACCAGTCCCGCCGCGATCATGAACAGGCCGATCGCAAGCATGATCCGAAAGGCGAAGAACACCGACAGGACGGGCGGCCGATCGGCCGGCGCGAAGCTCGTCAGGCCCGGAAACAAGCCGTTCGGATCATGGGTGAGGATGAGCGACGAGCCGCGCGGAACGGACAGCGCGAAACGGTTTGTTTCGGCCTTCTCGTCGGGCCAGGCGAAGATGTGGAAGTCGCCTGGTTTCGCGCCGTCCCAGTGCGCTTCGATCGCGGCCACCTTGGCCGGCTGGTGCGCGAGCGTGTTGAGCCCGTGCAGATCGCCGAGCACGAGCTGGAGCGGCGCGAGCACGAGGATCATGCCGACCGCCATGCGCAACATGATGCGCGCTTCCAGGCGGTGGCGATCGCTCAGCAGGAAGCGCGCGCCGACCGCGAGCACCACGAAGGCGGTGGTCAGGTAGGCCGCGTTCAGCATGTGGGCGAAGCGGTAGGGAAAGCTCGGATTGAAGATGATCGCAAACCAGTCGAGCGGATGGGCGATCCCGTCGCGCCATTCATAGCCTGCCGGCGTGTGCATCCAGCTATTGGCCGAGAGAATCCAGAACGCGGAGATCGCCGTCCCGAGCGCGACGAACACGGCCGACAGCGCGTGCAGCCAGGGGGGAACGCGGTTGGCGCCGAACAGGAGCACGCCGAGAAATGTCGCTTCCAGGAAAAAGGCGGTGAGCACCTCGTAGCCCATCAGCGGGCCGATGATGTTCCCGGCGCTCGCCGAGAAACGGCTCCAATTGGTCCCGAACTGGTAGGAGAGCACGATCCCGGAGACCACGCCCATCGCAAAGGACACCGCGAAAATCCGCGTCCAGAAAAGCGCAAGCTGCCGGTAGCGCTCTTCGCCGGTCTTCAGCCGCACGAGCAGAAGGGTCGCGAGAAAAGCGGACAAGCCGATGGTAAAACTCGGGAAAATGATGTGGAAGGCGATCGTGAAGGCAAATTGCACGCGCGCCAGTAGGACCGGATCGAAATCCATTTGCCATCCCTGCCGGCACGGCCGGGGCTCCTGGCTAGCAGGCCGCCGGCGGGTGCGATCAAACGATCAATTAACGCTCTCTCATACGAGAAAGGTTCGCAAGCGCCCTGCCCGCCCGTGTCATCGATTCGTCTCAGCGTTCGCGTGCGCTGACTGCACCGCACCGCGCCGCCCATGAGGTTGACTCTGCCAAGGCGCGCCAGCCTTCAATTGCCGTGATGCCCCTGGCTGGCGAGAGTCCATTTTCGCCGAACTGCAGTCCAGGCGGTAAGATCGCCGGCGCCGCTCATCGGTTTCTGAGGGCGCACTTTGTTCTTGAATTGTTCTTGATCGTGCATTATCCTTGGTTGTGTTTTCTTATGGAGGAGGCGTCCGATGAACGGGTGGTTCCGGACAGTCGCATTCGCCGCTTGGCTCGCGATTGCGCTTGGCGTCGTGAGCGGCGCGGCCGCGCAGGACCAGCGGCAGAACGAGCCGGGCAAGTTCGATTTCTATGTGCTCTCGCTGTCCTGGTCGCCGTCCTATTGCGAAGCGAGCGCGGAGCGAGGGGCCGAGCGGCGTCGGCCCGACCCGCAATGCGGGCAGCGCCCGTATTCCTTCGTGGTTCACGGCTTGTGGCCGCAATATGAGAACGGATTTCCAGAGTATTGTCAGGTGCCGGCGCCGCGTCTCAATCGCGACATCGTCGCCTCCATGCTCGATCTGATGCCGAGCCCGCGCCTGGTGTTCCGGCAATGGGACCGTCACGGGGTCTGTTCCGGGCTTCCGCCCAGCGGCTATTTCGAAGCCGTGCGCAAGGCGCGCGCAGTCATCAAAATCCCGGCCGAATTCCTCGACCTGAAGGCGCCGCTCGCGGTTACCCCCGGCGAAATAGAAGAAGCATTCGTCAAAGTGAATCCCGGGCTTCCATCGGACGGAATCGCCGTACGGTGCGACAAGAGCCGTCTGCGCGAGGTGAGAATCTGTCTTACCCGGGAATTCGAGTTCCAGCAGTGTGGGGAGATTGATCGTCGGAGCTGCCGGCGCGAAAGCCTGACGATGCCGCCGGCGCGCGGCGGATAGCTTCTCGCTGCCTCCAGCCCTGTTTCGTCGGCTACGGTTCCGTTCGTCTCCGCGCAAGCGACCCAGGTTTAAAAACTGATTGTGCTTGCGTGGGAAGGAGCGGCATGCAGATCAGCTTGACCGCAATCGCTCCAAGTGAAGCTGATGAACTACCGCCACGCCTTTCACGCCGGCAACTTCGCCGATGTGCTCAAGCATGCCGTGCTCGCCCGCATTCTCCTTCATCTGCGGGAAAAACCGACGGCGTTCCGCGTGATCGACACCCATGCCGGCGCGGGCCTCTACGACCTCACCGGGCCGGAGGCTAGTCGCACCGGCGAATGGCGGTTCGGCATTGGCCGTTTGCGCGCCGCCTCGCTTGCTCCCGAGATCGCTTCCCTGCTTGCGCCCTATCTCGACGCGGTCGCCTCCTTCAATCCGGGCGGCCGGCTCGAGCGCTATCCGGGTTCTCCGCTTCTCGCGCTGCGCCTGATGCGGGCGCAGGACCGCTCACAGCCTGCGAACTCGAACCTTCTGCCGCCGCCGCGCTCAAGCACGCTCTCGCCGGCGACCCGCGCGCGGCCTTCGTCGCTGTCGACGGCTTCGTTGCGCTAAAAGCCTATCTGCCGCCGAAGGAGCGGCGCGGACTCGTGCTGATCGACCCGCCATTCGAACAGCCGGACGAGTTCTCACGGCTGGCGCACGCGATCGTGAATGCGTGGCGCAAATGGGCGACCGGCGTTTACCTGCTCTGGTATCCGATCAAGGACCGGCGGGCCGCGGCCGCTTTCACGCGCGCGCTGACAACGAGCGCGATGCCGAAAATTCTGCGGGCGGAGCTCGAGCTTGACGCGGGCCGGACGAAACTCGGCGCAGCGGCACTCATCATCGTCAACCCGCCTTGGCGACTCGACGAGGAACTGAACGTCCTTCTGAGTTCACTTGCTCGGCTTCTTGCGCGCGGTGCGGACGGTGGATGTCGGGTCGATTGGCTGCGAGGCGAAACCTAGCGCGCATTCAATCAAACGCTGCGCGCCCCTTTGTAGACCGCGGCCTCTATGTTAGTCTTTACTGGGGCTTTGGCGTTCCATCCCTGCGGGAAGCGATGGAGCAAACGAGGCGGATGAAGGCCGATGCTCCCTCGGTCTGCAAATGCAGCCGGGCCGTCGCGCCGTGAGGGCCGGCGGTGACGTAGCGTGGGGATTAGGAGCGTCCCGATGGCAATGGGCGGTACGGTCAAGTTCTTCAATAGCGAGCGTGGCTACGGGTTCATCAAGCCGGATGACGGCGGCCGCGACGTATTCGTGCACATTACCGCGGTCGAGCGCGCGGGATTGAAGACGCTCAACGAAGGACAGCGCATCAGCTTCGATGTGGAGCCCGACAAGAAGGGGAAGGGCCCAAAAGCCGTCAATCTGGTTATCTCCTGACGCTTCGCCCCCGCGCCGCTGGCGTCCGGTTAATTAGGACGCTCGCGGCGCCGCTCCACCGCACCGTCGGCTGGACAGTAAGCGCTTCACGGGCCTTGGTTCGCCAAGCGCCCGACGCGCGAGCGCGGCTTTTGCCGAGATTCTAGTCAGCACTCGTCAAAGCGCAGGCTCCGGCAGGCCGGCCGCGGCGCAAGCCGCGCGCAGCGTGTTGAGCATCAGGCACGCGATCGTCATCGGCCCTACCCCGCCCGGCACCGGCGTGATCGCGCCCGCCACCTCGGACACTTCGGCGAAGGCGACGTCGCCGACCAGCCGGGTCTTGTCCCCCTCGGTCATGATGCGGTTGATCCCGACGTCGATCACCGTCGCGCCCGGCTTGATGAAGTCGCGTGTCACGAGCTCGGGGCGACCGACGGCGACGAAAAGCAAGTCGGCGCGCCGAGCGACCCCCGCCAGGGCCCGCGTGAAGGAATGCGCCACCGTCACCGTGGCGTTCTCCGCGAGCAACAGGTGAAAGAGCGGCTTGCCGACGATGTTGGAGCGGCCGATCACGACCGCCTCCATTCCCGCGAGCGACGGATGCACGGACTTCGCCAGCCTGATGCAAGCTTGCGGCGTGCACGGCTTGATCCCGGGCAGGCCGGCGGCGAGCAGACCGGCGGTCAGCGGATGGAAGCCGTCGACATCCTTGGCGGGCGCGATCGTCGCAATCACTTTCTGCGGATCGACCTGCGGCGGCAGCGGGAGCTGAACGAGGATCCCGTGCACCTTGGGATCGACATTGAGCTGCGCCAAAAGCGTCAGAAGATCGCTCTCGGTCACCGTCCCCGGGAGCTTGTGAAGCGACGAGCGCATGCCGGCCGCGGCGGTCTTCGCGGTCTTGCTGCGGACGTAGATTTCGCTCGCCGGGTTGTTGCCGACGAGCACCACCGCCAGTCCCGGCTCGAGGCCGTGCTCCTTGCTCAGCCGACCCACCTCGCGGGCGATCTTGGTGCTGAGTTCGGCGGCCATCGCCGCCCCGTCGATGCGGCGCGCGCTCATGTCGCCCGGCCCTCCGCAAACGCCTTGAGCGCGGTCGCAAGCTCGGGTCCGGTTCCGCTGATCTTGATGCGCTTGATGCGGGCGCTCTCGCCCGCGACGATGGTCATCCGTCCAGAGGCGACGCGCAGCGCTTTGGCGAACAGCGCAACCAGAGCGGCATTCGCCGCGCCGTCGCTCGGCGCCGCCCGCACGCGTGCCTTCAACACCGCGCGGCCATCGGCCAGCTTTTCGACGCCGCCAATGGCGTCACACCCGCCGCGTGGCGTGAGCCGCACCGTGACGATCAGCCCGTCGGCGACGACCGCCCACGGCGCGCTCCCGCCCGCCGGTCTCACACGAATGCCCGGGCGATATTGGGGAGGATGACCGACTGGATGAACACGATGATCAGAATGACGATCACGGGCGAGATGTCGATGCCGCCCAGATTGGGCAAGAGCCGCCGGATCGGCGCCAACACCGGCTCGGTGATCCGGTACAGGAAATCCGCAATCATCGCGACCGCGCCATGGCGCGTATTGACCACATTGAACGCGATCAGCCAGCTCAGCACGGCCGCCGCGATCAGGATGTAGACATAGATTGTCAAAAGATAGCTGATGAAGCCAAGAAGTTCGATCATGACGGGCTCTCGTGTCGGACCGTCGAGATGTACCGGTCCGGCCGCGGTGCGGCAAGCGCCTCGATACAGCGAAGTCCGGCGCGGCCGGCGCGAAATGACGCGATCGATGCCGTTGAGCCGTCGAGGCCCGCCGTCACGGTCGCTCCGCATGGTGCGCGGAAACGAACAGAGGCAGAGCCGTAATGCCGCTGGGTTCGGCGCAAACGGCTCAGAGATAACTCCACCACCATTCGCGGCGGCGCTGCTTGAGGGCGGCAAACCACCGACACAGCGGATAAAGCGTAACAACGACGAGCAGCCACACGGCGTAGACGCCGGGCAGGCCTAGGCCGTAATCCGCCGGCCTGCCGGAAAACGAGCCGAACAGCCATGACGCGTCGCCGAGCACCGCCGCCGCATAGGCCACGGCGAGCGCATGGATCAGGAAAATGTGCACGACATAATAGAAGAACGGCACGCGCCCGAAGGTGACGATCCACCTTGCCACGCGCCCGTGTGCGTTCTCGAACGCCGCGAGCAGGATGAGCGCCGGCCCCAGGGTCATCATGAGGTAGAGCAGCGACGGCGGATATTTCTCGCAATTGACGAAGGACAGCGCCGTGGCAAGCCAGCCGCTCTGACCTGTCCACTCCGCCGGATCGCCATAAAGATTGGTGGCCCGCAGCAGGACGAAGCCGGCCGTGGCGGCAAGGCCGAGCCCAGCGAGCCAGCGCCGGCGCGAAGCCTCATCGCGCTGCAGGACAGGGCCCAGCGCATAGCCGGCGGCCATCACGCCCGCCCAGGGGACGAGCGGATAGAGCGCAAGCAGCCGCGTCTCGATGCCGAAGCGCAGGACGGCAGGCTGATGCAGCAGGTTCCAGACAAAGCCCGCCTCGCCGAAATGCTCGGCGCGGACGCCGTCGAGCAGATTGTGCCCGGCGATCATGGCGAGCGCCACCGCGGCGATGGCCCAGCGCGGCAAATGGACGAGTCCCGCCAGCACCACCATGGAAGCGCCGATCACCCAGATGACCTGCGTGGTGAAGTGGTTGAGGTCGAGACTGAAGGTCCATCCCATGCGTACGATCGTGAACTCGATCAGCATGAGCCAGAGACCGCGCGTCAGCAGGAAGCGGCTCACCGCACCCACGTCGCGCTCGCGGACGCCATAGAGATAGGCGGAGACTCCGGCCAGAAAGATGAAGACGGGCGCGCAGACATGGGTGATCCAGCGGGTCAGGAACAGCGCTGGTTCGGCCACGTCGCGAGGGTTGAAGCCGCTCGCCCCGAAGAAGTCGCGGGTGTGGGCGAGCGCCATCAGAATCATGACAAGACCGCGCAGCAGATCGATCGAGGCAAGGCGGGCGCGGCGCGCCACGGCCTGCGCCGGAACAGGCGTGTGCGGAGCCGCGGCGGCAAACCCGGCGCTGCCGGACGCCGTCACGGAGCGGGAAAGTCGCATCGTTGTCGATCCTCGCGGGCGGTCTTTAGATGCGATGAAACAGGATGGCGTTCAACAGAGGGACGAAGCCGATGAGCGAAATCGATGCGGTTCGTGCGCTGCTGACCGAAAAGCCGAGACCGGTCGGCTGGGCGGAACGACGGCAGCGCCTCGACGAGGTCGGATCGGTCTGGCCCGTGGCCGATGACGTCAAGCTCGAGGCGGTCGATCTCGACGGCGTGCCCGGCGAGTGGTCGATTGTTCCGGGCAGCGATCCTGCGCGCGTCCTGGTGTTTTTCCATGGCGGCGGCTACTGCTCCGGGTCCATCGTGAGCCATCGCCGCATGGTGACCGAGGCGGGCCGGGCGGGCGGCGTGCGAACCCTCTCGGTCGGCTATCGGCTCGCGCCGGAGCATCCGTGGCCGGCCGCGCTTGAGGACGCGACCACGGCGTGGCGGATCCTTCGCAAGCAGGGCGTCGCCGCGAGGAACATCGCGATCGGCGGCGACAGCGCGGGCGGCGGGCTCACGGTCGCGCTGCTCACGCGGCTGCGCGAGGCCGGCGAGGACCTGCCCGGCTGCGCGTGGCTCGTGTCGCCCTGGACGGACCTGACCATGTCGGGCTCGACGCTGGACACCAAGGAAGCCGTCGATCCGCTCATTCACAAAGCCTATCTCTGTGAACTCGCCGACGCCTATGTCCCGGCCGGGATCGACCGGAAGGATCCGCGCTTTTCCGTCCTCTATGCCGATCTCCAAGGCCTGCCGCCGATGCTCATCCAAGTGGGTTCGGCCGAGACGCTGCTCGAAGACGCCACGCGCTTTGCGGGCGCGGCTGGCTCAGCCGACGTGTCCGTCACGCTCGAAATCTGGCCGCACATGATCCATGCGTGGCAATTGTGGAATGCGCGTCTCGAGCCGGGGCGTCGCGCGCTCGTCAGCGCAGGGGCTTTTCTTCGTCGCCACCTCTGACCGGGCATCGACCGCGGGGCGCAGGCGATCCGACGCCCGCAGTTCTCAATTGAACACGACGATCTGCCGGACCGCCTCGCCGCGCTGCAGCCGGTCGAAGCCCGCATTGATGTCGTCGAGCCGCAGGCGGTCGGTGAGCAGCCGATCGATCGGCAGGCGGCCGCGCCGGAACAGCCCGAGATAGCGCGGCAAATCGCGCGAGGGCACCGAGGTCCCGATATAGCTGCCCTTCAGCGTGCGTTCTTCCGCGACCAGACTGACCGCCGGCACGGACAGAACCGCGTTGGGCGGCGGAAGGCCGGCCGTCACCGTCGTGCCGCCGCGGCGGGTGATGCGATAGGCAAGCTCCAGCGCCTTGACCGAGCCCGCCATTTCCAGCGCGAAATCGACGCCGCCGCGCGTCGCCTCGCGAATCTTGTCCACCACGTCGGCATCCCCGGCCGCGAACTCGTCGGTCGCGCCGAGCTGTCCGGCTAGTCCGAGCTTTGCCGGGGAGAGATCGACGGCGACGATGCGCTCCGCGCCGGCCGCAACCGCGCCGAGCAGCGCCGCCAATCCCACGCCGCCCAGTCCGACCACGGCGACGGTCGAACCGGCCGTCACGCGCGCGGTATTGACCACGGCGCCGACCCCGGTCAGGACCGCGCAACCGAACAAGGCCGCATTGTCGAGCGGCAGATCGGGGTCGATCTTGACGAGCGAGCGGCGCGACACGGTCGCGTATTCAGCAAAGCAGGACACGCCGAGATGATGATTCACCGTCACGCCGTTGCGCGTGATGCGCCGCGCGCCGGACAACAGCGTGCCGTTGGCGTTCGCGACCGCCGCCGGCTCGCACAGAGCGGGTCGGCCGGTCGCGCACGGCTCGCAATGCCCGCAGCTCGGCACGAAGACAAGCACGACGTGGTCGCCTTTCCGCAGATCGCCGACGCCCTCGCCCATCTCTTCCACCACGGCTGCGGCCTCGTGCCCCAACGCCATCGGCGTCGGCCGCGGCCGGTTGCCGTCGATCACCGAAAGATCGGAGTGGCAGAGGCCCGCCGCGGCGATCCGCACCAGCACTTCGCCCGGCCCCGGCGGCGCGAGATCGACCTCGGAGATCGACAGCGGCTTCGAGGCGGAATACGGCGGGGAGCGACCCATTTCCTCGAGGATGGCGGCGCGAATTTTCATTGCGGCGACCTCATTGCTTTGCATCCGAGCTCGTCACCACGCCGCGCTCGATCACGTACAGCACGTCGATCAGATCGGCGGAATGAACATAGTCGGATTCCGACAACAGCACAGACACTCCGGTCGCGCGCAGCGCGGCGATCGCCTCCAAGATGCGGCGCGCGAGCGCCGGCGCAACGCCCTCGAACGGCTCGTCGCACAGAAGCAGGCGTCGGCCGCAGGTCAGGGCGCGGGCAAGCGCGACCAGCTTCTGCTGGCCACCGGAAAGCTGCGAGGCGCGGCGCGCGGCGAATTCCCGGACCTCGGGGAGAATCGTATAGACGAAGTCGAGACGCTCCTTGATTGCCGGGTCGGCGTTCGCCCAGCCCGGCAACAGGACGTTTTCTTCGACCGTCAGTTCCGGCACGAGCCGCCGGTCCTCGGGCATATAGCCGATGCCGAGCCCCGCCCGCCGCTGCGGCGCGACTGACCGCAAGTCCCGATCGGCAAACATCATCGTGCCCGCGCGCACCGCGAGGAGGCCCATGATCGCGCGCATCAGCGTCGTCTTGCCGGCGCCGTTGCGGCCGATCAACCCGACGAATGTGCTCTGCGCAATCGACAGCGCGACATCGTTGAGCACCGGCAATCCGGCGATGTCGACACTGAGGCCGCTGACGTCGAGCATCGCGCTCATGCCCGGCCCCTGTCCCGCCGGTGCAGCTCGGCGCCGACGACAAAGCGACGCACATCGGGATCCGCGAACACGTGCGCCGGCTCCCCGTCGGCGATGACCCGGCCGTCGTAGAAGGCGATCACCCGGTCAGAGTATCGTTCGACGATCTCCATGTCGTGCTCGATGAACAACACGGTCGCCTCGGCCGCGCGCACGGCGTTCAAGACGAGGTCCATCAGCGGGAACTTCTCGTCGGCGCTGATGCCGCTGGTCGGCTCGTCGAGCAGCAGCACCGCCGATTGCCCGATCATCGCGAGGGCGATGTCGAGAAGCTTGCGCTGCCCCTGCGGCAGCTCGGTCGTCTTGCGATGCGCGAACGGGCTCAGACCCACGCGATTGAGGATACGGCCGGCCTCCTCGATCTGCTCCGGCGTTCGCAACATCGCAAGCGGCGAGGGAAACGCTCCGGACGCGGCGGCGAGCGCCACCAGCACATTGTCGCGCACGGACAGATTGGGGAACAGCTGCGCCACCTGGAACGAGCGGCGAATGCCGAGCCGCGTCACCTCGCGCGGCGGAAGCCGCGTGATGTCGTGTCCGCGAAAGAAGATCGCGCCGTCATCGGGCTTCAGATATCCCGTCACCATATTGACGAAGGTCGTCTTGCCCGCGCCGTTCGCCCCGATGATCCCCACCGTTTCCTGCGGCCGGATTTCGACCGACACATTGTCGGCCGCGATCACGGCGCCGAAGCGCTTGACGAGACCGCGCACGGAGATCAGCGAAGCGCTCACGTCGCGTCTCCTGGACGCTTGCGCGAAAAGACCGACCACAGCCCCGATGGCAGGAACAGAATGACGGCGAGCATGGAGAGGCCGACCACCATCTGCCAGGTATAGGGCGAATACTGGAGCGCGAAACTGCGGATCGCCTCGAAGATCGTCATCCCGAGCAGCGGCGCGGCGACGTGCCCCGTCCCGGACAGGATGGCGACGAAGACGAACTCGCCCGACGTCGTCCAATAGGCGAGTTCGGGATCGATATGGCCGGTCGCCAACGCCACCAGCGCGCCGCCCAATCCCGCCATGGCCGCGCCGATCACATAGACGAGGTGCAGAACCCGCGTGACCGAAGCGCCGAGATACTCGACGCGTATCTCGTTGGTGAGAATGGCCTGGCTGATGACGCCGGCACGCGAGCCGACGAACCGATGCAGCGCGATGGCGCAGCCGAAGGCGAGCGTCACCGTCGCCGCATAGAGCAGAACCCGGCTCTGCTGCACGCCGACCTTTAAACCGAAGAAACTCGGCGGCGACAGGTTGAAGCCGTCGGTCGAGCCGAGCGCAGCCGAGCGGACGAGAATGCCGTAGAGGATCATCGACAGGGCAAGGCTCAGCATCGCGAAGAATATCTCGCGGTAGCGCGCCATCACGAAGCCGAGGACAAAGCCCGTCGCGGCGGCCACCGCCCCGCCGAGCAGGACGAGCAGCACGGCATCCGTCAGTCCGAAGAAGTTTGCCCCGAGCCCCGCTGCATAGGCCCCGAGCCCGTAGAACAAACCCTGGCCGAAGGATACGAGCCCGGCGCGCATCATGATCACCAGGCCGAGCACGACGAGCGCCTTGGCGAAGGCGACCGTCAGCATGAATACGGCCCAGGACGGCAGGAACGGACCAGCGGCGAGCAATGCCGCGAGCGCGAGGCAGAGCGCAGGCACGGTTCCCCATCGCATGATCAGATCTTCCGTGCGGCGGCGCGGCCGAACAGCCCTTGCGGCCGCACCGCCAGAACCGCCGCCATCACCGCATAAATGACAAACAGCTCCACCTCCGGCCAGAGATGGACGGCAAGCGCGCGCGCCAGCCCGACGATCAGCGCACCGAGCATCGCGCCTTCCACGCTGCCGAGCCCGCCGATCACGCTCACCGCGAAAGCGAGCACGATCACGTCGACGCCGATCCCCGGGGCGACGGAAATCGCCGGAGCGGTGACCGCGCCGCCGAGCGCGCCGAGCACCGCGCCGATGACGAAGGTCGCGGTGAACATGCGCCCGACATTGATGCCCATGGCGGTCGAGATCTCGCGATCGTGGATCACCGCCAGAAGGAGCTTGCCGCGCCGCGTGTAGTTGAGCGCCCAGAACGCGAGACCGCCGATCAGGAGCGCAAGCGCAAGCAGGGCGAAGTCGTAGGCCGCAAACGCGATGCCCGCGATCGACACCCGCCCGAGCAGTTCATAAGGCTGCGGGGCGAAATAGGGATCCACGCCCCAGACCAGCTTGATGACATCCTCGAGCACCAGGAAAACGGAATAGGTGACGAGGACGAGGATGATTTCGTCGCGCCCGTACATCGGCCGGAGCAGGCCGCGCTCGATGAGAAAGCCGGACACGGCGCCGACGCTTATTCCGGCGATAAAAAGCACGAGATAGGCGCCGGCCACCGGATTTGCGCCGACGAGATAAGCCCCGATCGCCGAGGAAGCGGCATAGGCGCCGAGCGCATAGAAGCTGCCATGCGCAATGTTGAGGATTTTCATGACGCCATAGGTGAGCGTGAGGCCCAACGAGACGATGAAAAGCCATGAGAAGTAGGTCGTGCCGTCGACGAGGATGGCGGAAAGCTTCTGCATCGTCAGTCCAGCGCAACGGCAGGCGTGAAGAGCCGAGGCTTTCCCCCATCCGCGCCAGCGGATGATCCAGCCGTAATGTCATCGATGATTGAAATGGAACGGCGAACGCCTTCGTCATGCTCCGGTGGCGCGGAGCATGATGCAGCAAGGTGAGCGCGACAGGCGGTCGAGCGCGGGCGGGCGGCGTTGCTCGGTCTGTCGCGTCCACGCTCCGGCGCAGGCCCGGGCGCCAGCATCACGGACACTTCGCGCCCTTGAAGCCTCCCTTGATCCACTCTTCGCTCTTCGCCCCGTCCGGCGGGTTGACGCATTCGGCCGGATAGACGGTCACGTCGGTCAGGGTCGGCTGGCCGCTCGCGACATCGAACTTGAACCGGCCATAGGCGGTCGACTGGATCGCCTGATGGCCCTTGCCGATCTTCATGTCGACCGTGCCGCTCGGGGTGTCGTAGCTCAGGCCCTCGAAGGCGGCGATGACGGCTTCGTCGCTCGGTCGTTCGGGCTTTCCGCCCGCCGCCTTCTCCGTCGCCGCCTTCAGCCCGAGAATCGCCTGCACCATCTTGTAGGAGGGATAGGTGGGCGGCGTCCCGTAACGCTCGGTATAGGCGGCGCGGAACCAGCGATTGAGCGCGTTGTCGGGAGCGAACACGCCATGCGGGCCGCGCCCGCCGAGGATCGCGCCGTTCGGAATCTGCGTCGCCAGCCGAAACATGGCGGTCTCGCCGCATGTCAGCAGGACGTTGCGATCTTCGAACACGCCGCGCGCCTTGCCCTGCAGCACCAGCGCTTCCATGTCGCCACCCCAGAAGCTCGAATGCACGGCATCCGGCTTGTCGACCAGCAAAGCCGAGATCTCGGCGCCGTACTGCCCGGCCAAGAGTTTTGGAAACTGCTCGGTGGTGACCTTCACCCCCGGCTTGAGCGCTTCCATCGACGCTCGGAAATCGTTCCAGGAGTCCTGGCCCCAGGCATAATTCTGGTTGATGCCGGCGATGCTCTTGGCGTTGGGATTGCGCGCGAGCAGATAACGCGCCGCGGCGACGTTATCCATGGTCGCGCTCGGGCCGGTGCGGAACAGATATTTGTAGCTTGCGTCCTCGAACACGCGCGGCGTGCCGCAATCGAAGAAGATCGTGACCTTCTTGAGCTCGTCGGCGAGCGGCGCGATCGCGAGACAGTCGCCCGACGAGATGTAGCCGATCACGGCGTCGACGTTCTGCCGCTGCACCAGGTTGCGATACTCGGTGACTGCTTGGTCGTGCCGCCCGCCTCGTCGACGATGACCGTCTCGACCGGCGCGCCGTTGATGCCCTTCTTGTCGTAGGGCGGCGGAACCATCCCGGCGTTGAGCGCCTCGATCAGCAATTCGCCGGCATTGCGCGCCGGCACGCCGAACGGACCTGCGGCCGCGCCCGACAGG
>DASUPI010000202.1:0-5319 GCA_036281135.1 Rhodoplanes sp.
AAGGAGGCGAGCCTTGAGCGTTCACGGCATCCTGAACCGAAAGGGCGCGACCGTCTGCACCATCGAGCCCACGGCTTCGCTCGCTTACGCTGCGAAATCCTTGACCAACCACGGTATTGGCGCGCTGGTGGTGACGGGCGCGGAAGGGCAGACCGTCGGCATCATCTCCGAACGCGACATCGTCGGAACACTAAGCGAAAAGGGAAGCGCGGCTCTCGAGACCCCAGTCGCTGAGATCATGACCCGCAAGGTCGCGTTCTGCAACCGACAGGATAAGTTGGTCGATTTGATGCAACGCATGACCGACGGCAAATTCCGTCATTTACCAGTAATTGAGGCGGGACAACTGGTCGGCATCGTGTCGATCGGTGACGTAGTTAAGTCCCGCCTTGAGGAGCTGCGGCAGGAATCAGACACATTGCGCGAGTACATCCATCGCCACGCACATCATATGTATTAACCGGAGCAAACACCCCGCCGAGCTGTCCCGCCAGGTCCCGGAAGCGTCACATGCAATTTCCGCAAGTGTGAAGGGTTTCATCAGGGAAGCATTCAAGATCATCGAAGAGGCAGGTGTCGAAGGCCTGAGCCTGCGCGACGTTGCGCGGCGGCTGGGCGTTTCACATCAGGCGCCTTACAAGCATTTTCCGAGCCGGGATCACATTCTCGCAGAGATCCTCGCCAGATCGTTTGACGAATTCGCGGCGTTTCTGGGAAGCCGCCCTCCGAGCGACGAACCAACGAGCGATCTGAAGGCTATGGGTATGCTCTATATGGAGTACGCCCGTAAGCACCCGCTGAAGTACCGGCTGATGTTCAACACGCCCATGCCGGAGCCGAAGCAGCATCCCGGCATGATGCGCAACGCGCAACGCGCATTTGCCTTGTTGCGAGAGCGGCTTGAACAGATGCCGCTGCGGATCGTCGATGAGCCATCGCCATCCTCCGCAAGCCTCGATGCACTCTTCGTCTGGTCCACGCTCCACGGGCTGGCCAGCATTCTTCAATCGGACACGCTGCAAACGCTGCATTTATCGGAAAAGGAAAAGCGACAAGCGATAACGCGCTGCTTCGCGCGTCTCAGCCTTGCGTTGGAGCCCTGAACAGGTCACGCCACCGCCAAGCGGACTGCCGCGCGCCATGCCGCCATCCCAAGCGCACAAGACCGGGAGTCGGTGCAAGGCAAGGCAACGAAGTCGGCGAGCGGGCCCGCGCGCGGCGGATATACGGGCGTCATTGCCGGGCTTGACTCACGGCTGTCCGGTTCAGTTTCCCGTGCATCAAGAACAACGCCCTGTTGCAGAGCGCTAACGGGCGGCTGCTTGCGGCAAGCGACACGAGATGGGTTTCACCTCTCCTTGGTGGGGAGAGGTCGGCGAGCGTCGAGCAATGCGAGATGCGAGCCGGGTGAGGGGGACTATTCATTTGCCTCGTTGTTCCCCCTCACCCGGATTCCTCGCTGCGCTCGGAATTCGACCTCTCCCCGCCGGGGAGAGGTGACATTGGCCCGAGCCGGACAGCCGTGGGCTTCACTCGGCAATCCATCGTTTGGAATGGCGGTGGCTTTCAAAGATGGATACGCGGGTCGGGCCCGCGCATACACCGAGACTGACAATCCGGGAAAGTCGGTGCTGGCGCAAGCCTTGGCTTTTTCGCAATAGTCGCGAAAGAGGCGGCGGATGATCTCGGCCTCCTCGGCGACGATCTCTCGCTCGCCGCGGATCGGCTCGCCGCCGGCGTCGAGCCGCTTGGCGACTCGATAGCCGTAGCACAATTGCCGCCGCTGTATTTGCCCTTCTCGACCCGCCCACGGATGCCACGATGGGTCTTGGCGGCGAGGTCCTTTTTAGGAACAGGGCGTTCATGGTGCCCTTGAGGCCGACGTGAAGCTCGCAGATGTCGCCCTCTGGCAAATCTCATCGCGGTTCCGGAAAGATGAAGCAGGCGAAAATTTTTTCGGCCGCGGCAGGATGCGAATCCATTGCTGGCCCGATCAGTAACGGGCGGCGTGCGCCACCATCAACCATGGGTGCTTGCCAAGCCCGCGCCGGGCCGCAAGAGGCGGGCTGTCATGCCCCGGAGCCCGCAGGGGCGCGCGTCAGCGCGCGGGCTTGGACAGGCCGCCGCGGCCCGGCACGCTCGCTGCAAGCACCGCTCGCAGCGCCGAGGCCGACACCGGCGGGTGGCACGCTTGCGACCAGGAACACGAGGCGGTGCTCTACAACTCACGCCCTCCGCAGGGACAGACCGCCCCAAACGGACACGCTCACCACCAATACCAATGCCGAGGGGCGGCACGCCTGCAAGCGAGAGTTGTGAGGCGCTGTGGGGTCGTTTCGACCCGCCTGGGAGCGGCGCAACTCGGTTCCGAAATCCCGATTCCACGCTTGCGAGCGGTACTGCTCCACCTTGCGGCCGAGCTTCGGGTCCGCCGGCCCTGGAACCAGGGTTGCTTCGCGGGAGCCGGCGCGACTGGGATCCGTCTCAACTGGCATGAACGGGACGGCCGCAGCGAGGACACTTGGCCGGATGGCAGGCACGGCAGAAAGCCTTACCGCAGCCCTGGCACGGGCTTTGCGCGGAGGCGTCCGTGAGGTGCAGCGCCTCGTCACAAGCGAAGCGTGTGCGGCCGAGCGCCGGCCCCGCGTCGGACGGTGGCGCGTCCATGGCGCGGACGGCGGGGTGCCAGTCGAGCGCGATGCGCCGCTCGCCCTTGCGCCGCCGGATCAGCACCTCGAACCGCTGCACCGGCGCAATCAGTTCGAGGCCTTGCACGAACCGGGTCGTTACGGCGAGCGCATAGTTGCGCTTGAGGTCGTCAAGCTTCGCTGCATATTCGCGCTCGATCGCGGCGACCCGCAGCGTCTCGCGCCGGCGCTCCGCCTCGCCCTTCGCGCCTGCCGCGCCGAGCTTCTTCAGGGCGGCCACGCGCAGGTCGTCGTGGTAGCGATGCACGCGCGCGCCGTCGCGATCGAGCCGCCGGCGCATGGCGCGCAGGAAAGGATCGATCTCGCGCCGCACCGCCTGGTCGAGCAGCGGCCGAACCCGCGGCGCCAGCGCAGCGGGATCGACGCCCGCGCCGGCCGCCCGGCGCGCCTCCAATGTCGGCACAAGCCAGTTCGGGTCGTCGGCCAGCGCCGCCCGCAGCTTCGGCGTGATCTCGGACAGGCCGCCGCCGGTCGTCTGGTTCAGGCCAAGCCAGACGATTCCTTCGCGCTGCTCGTCCGATACCGCCGTGTAGCGGAACGCCAGCAACAGGCAGCGCGTCCAGGCCGGCGCCACGCCGACGAGGCGCCAGACGGCGTTCGGAAGATCAAGTGCGCGCTCGAGGAGGCGTTCGGGGTCGCCGGGCGGCGGCGCAAGCTGGGGCGCCAGCATTCGCGCGCTCCAGCAGCCGCGCGCGCCGAGCAGCGCACCGAAGCGCTCCAGCCAGTCGCCGTCGAGCCCGACCGCCGTGGCCCCGGCCGGCAGCTCCGCCCCGAAGCCGAGCCGCGTCAGTTCGGGCCATTGCATCGCCGCGCGTAGCGGCTGCGGCGACAGGACTTCGAGCCCGTCCGGTTCGATCGGCTCGACCAGCGCGCCCCCGCTGTCGAGCACGTCGGCGACGAAATCGCGCAGCGCGCCCATTTCTTCCTCACGCGGTCTCGAAGTCGTCGCCGAACAGCGCCTCGTCGAGCGCTTTGGCGTCCTCGTGCCGGCTGCGCGCCGCGCCCAATTGGCCGCCCAACGCGTCGAACGCCTCCGATCTGCCGGCCTCGCTCGCCTCCAGCCAAGCCTCCAGCACGAGATCAGGAAATTCGCGTTCTTCTTCGAGGCCGCCCAGGATCGCGCCCACCTCGCCCACTACCAGTTCGAACATGGCGATCTTCTCGTCCAGCAGCGCGAGGAGTTCGTCCTCCAGCGTGCCGCGGGTGACGAGATTGAACACGAAGACCTCGCGGTTCTGGCCGATGCGGTCGATACGGCCGATGCGCTGCTCGATCGCCATCGGGTTCCACGGCAGGTCGAAATTGATCAACGTGTTGCAAAACTGGATGTTGCGGCCCTCGCCGCCCGACTCGGTGCATAACAGCACCGGGACGCGCTCGCGGAAATCGGCGATGGCGGCGTCCTTGTCGGGGCCCGACAGGCTCCCATGGAATCGCGCGAACGGGATGCCGGCCTCTGTCAGTAAAGTTGAAAGGCGCGCCAGCGTCTCACGCGACTGGACGAAGACCAGCTTCTTCTCGGCCTCGTTGCGGCGAAGGAGCTCGATCAGGGCGGCTTCCTTGGCGCCGGCGCCGAGCGCGGCCCAGCGCGCGGCAAGTTCGCGCCAGGCGGGATCGTCCGGTCGCCGCTCGGCGAAGCGTTCGAGTGCGGCGGCGGCAGCCGCAGGCGAGGACCCGGCGGCAGCAAGCAGGTGCTGCAGCGCGAGGCGGTGGCGGCCGAGCGCGCCGGCTGATGCGAGCTGGCGGACGGCCGCAGCAAGTTCGTTATAGGCTGCGCTCTCCGCGGGTCCGCCCTCGACCCGGATCGTCGTGGCGTGACGGCGCGGCAGCTTTAGCGCGACGACCGAACGGGTGTTGCGGATCATCGCGCCCCGCATCAGCTCGCGCAGCCGCTCAGCATTTGCCGGCTGGCGCGGCTTGCCGGGCGTCATATAGGCGGCGCGGAAATCCGTCAGCGTCTTGAAGATGCCAGGCTTGAGTAGCGTCAGGAGATTATACAGTTCGACGAGGTCGTTCTGCACCGGCGTTGCCGACAAGAGGAGCAGGAAGCGCTTGTTCAAGGCGTCGATGAGCTGCCAACTGCGGCTCGTCCGGTCGCGCAGGTGATGCGCCTCATCGACGATGACGAGATCGAAGCGGCGCGCGCGCAGGCAGTCGGCGTGCTCTTGCCGCCGCGCCGCCGCGATCGAGGCGATGATCCGCGGCTTCTGCCAGAAGGCGGCCGCGTCCTCGCGAAACAGCGCGTCATGGGTGGCGCTGCAGGCAAAAGCGAACTTGGTCGCCAGTTCCTCGCGCCATTGCCCAACCAGCGAAGCCGGGGTGAGCACCAAGACCTGTTCGGCCATGCCGCGCAGCGCGTATTCCTTCAGCGCCATGCCGGCCTCGATGGTCTTGCCAAGGCCGACCTCGTCGGCGAGCAGCACCCGGCCGCGGAACTGCTTGAGCACCTTGCGAACGGTCTCGATCTGGCGCCACAGCGGCTCGACGCCGGCGAGGTGCGGCAGGCAGAGCAGTTCATCGAAGCCCTGGGCGAGGCCGAGATGGGCGAAGCGCTCGCGCAGCGTCCGGCCGCGAGCATCGGCGCGAGGTCGATATCGATGCGGCAGGGAAT
>DASUPI010000203.1:0-3108 GCA_036281135.1 Rhodoplanes sp.
TCTTGAGATAGGCCGCCATCGCGGCGCGGTCCTCGGGCGAGAGCTGCGACGTGTTGCGCACCACCTCGCGCATGCTGCCCCCGACCGAATCGCCCTTGGGCAACTCACCGGCCTCCAACAGAGTGCCGATGTCCTTATCCGACCACTTCGCGAGCCCCTTCTGGGTGATGTTGGGAATCCACCCCTCGCCCTCCGGATTCGGGCCGCCGGCGAAGCGCTGCGCATCAACAATCCCGCCGGACAAATCGCGCGGGCTGTGGCACTGGGCGCAATGGCTCGGGCCGTTGACGAGATAAGCGCCGCGATTCCATTGCGGCGATTTCGACGGGTCGGGCGTGAACGGCCGGCCGTCGAGATAAAGCATTTTCCACAGGCCGAGACCCCGCCGGATGTTGAACGGAAAGGCGAGATCGTGGTCGCGCACCTTGCCCGCGACCGGCGGCAGCGTCTTGAGGTAAGCGAACAGGTCGCGCTGATCGGCCGCGGTCATGCGCTGATAGGAGGCGTAGGGAAAAGCCGGATAATAGTGGCGGCCGTCCGGCGACGTTCCCTTCGACATGGCGGTCACGAAGTCGGCTTCGCTCCAGCGGCCGATGCCGTCGCTCGGGTGCGGCGAGATGTTGGGGCCGTAGAACGTGCCGAAGGGCGAGCGCAGCGCCACGCCGCCGCCGAGCTTCGTCCGCTCCTCCTTCGATACGGCGTGGCAGGAGGCGCAGCCGCCCGCGATGAACATCGTGCGGCCGTTCTCGAGATTGGGCGCATGATGAGGCAGTGCGCTCGCCGCCACCGTCTGCGGGATGGTGAGGAACCAGAAGCCGGCGGTGCCGGCCATGATCGCGAGCGCCGCAACGATCAGGAGCTTACGAAACAAGCCGGCGTCTCCCTTGGCGTTCTGCCGGTCAGCTCTTCTTCACGCGATAGACTTCGTGGCAGCTGTTGCATGTCTGCACGATCGCGGCGCGCGCATCCTTCAGCCCGTCGAGGTTTTTCGCCTTGGGCGCGTTTTCGTCGATGTCCTTGATGAGCTTGGCGAGCCGCGCGTCGAAGTCAGCCTTGTTTTCCCACACCTTCGCCGAGGCGTAGTAGTCGGCGTCGGGCGCCTGGCCCTTTGCGGATTCCGGATAGAGCGCAGGCAGCTTCCGGGCAGTCTCCCTCAGCTTGACGAAGCCCTCGTCCACTTTCGCCTGATCGTATGGGGCTTCGCCGCGCACCATCTTGTTGAAGGTTCCGTAGACATACTCCCCTTGATCGTACATCAGCTCCGCGCGCTCGCGCACGAGATCAGATTGCGCAGCGACGGTCGCTACGCCGATCGCGAACACCGCGCCGGCCAGCATGATTCGGATCATGGTCCATCTCCTCGTCATTGCGTGAAATCGGGAGCGCCGCGGACGTGATGGCAGCGATCTCCCTTGGCGGAGAGACTCGCCGCATATCGCGTTTTAGTCCGACGCCGAGCTATTGGTAGCGGCTGTTCACGAAGGGGAAAGGCGACGCAACGCCCGCCGCGATCACGATGCCGCGAGATGTCTTTGAGTTCTCCGGGGCTTTCCGTGAAATGGCTACATCGTGTGCAGCCGTTTTCCTTCTTCGATCGCCGCCCACAAACGCTCGGGCGTCGTCGGCATGTCGACATGGAGGATGCGATAGGCGCGCCACAACGCGTCGGTGATGGCGTTGATCATCGCCGGACATGCGCCGATCGTGCCCGCCTCGCCCGCTCCCTTGACGCCGAGCGGATTGGTCGCGCAGCGCACATTGCGCGTCTCGAACACGAAATGGGGCGTGTCCTCGGCGCGCGGCAGCGCGTAATCGAGCAGGCTCGCGGTCACGAGCTGACCTGAGTCGCCGTCGTAGACCGCGCGCTCCATCAGCGCCTGGCCGATGCCTTGCACCGCCCCGCCTTCGACCTGGCCTTCGAGCAGCAGCGGATTGAGCGTCACCCCGAAATCATCGACGACCACATAGTTGAGAATATCGACATGTCCGGTGTCGGCATCGATCTCGACCTCGACGAGATGCGTACCGTTCGGATAGGTCGCAGCCTTCGGTGCGAACGCGTCTTCGGTCGCCAGCAGTTCGGGCGACGCATGGGGCGAGCGCGCGAGTTCGGCGAAGGAAAGCGCGCGATCGGTTCCGGCGACGCGCACACTTGCATCGGCGATCTCGAGATCGACGGCGCTCGCCTCGAGCGCGTCGGCCGCGATTGTCTTGAGATTGTCCGCGAGCTTGTTCGCCGCGCCCGAAACCGCCACCCCCCCGCAGGGAATCGAGCTCGACCCGCCGGTGCCGGCGCCGGTCGCGATCAGCGCGGTGTCGCCCTGGATCACGCGCACCTGCTCGGGCGGAAGATCGAGATGCTCGGCGACGAGCTGCGCATAGGCGGTGTGATGGCCTTGGCCAGTCGATTGCGAGCCGATCAGCACAGTGACGACGCCGTCGTCGCCGAGCCTGAGCTTGGCCGTTTCCGGCCCCACCGCCCCGCACGCCTCGATATAGGTCGCAAGCCCGATGCCGCGCAGCTTGCCCGACTTCCGCGATGCGGCGGCGCGCCGGTTGAAGCCCGGCCAGTCGGCGATTTCCATCGCGCGCGCCATATGGCCGGCGAAGTCGCCCGTGTCGTAGACCTTGCCGGTCGCCGTGCGGTAGGGCATCGCCCGCGGCTTGATGAAATTGCGCTTGCGCAGCGCGTCCGGCGCAACGCCGAGGTCGCGAGCGGCGGTGTCGACGAGGCGTTCGATCACATAGGCCGCCTCTGGCCGGCCGGCGCCGCGATACGCATCAACCGGCACGGTGTTGGTATAGGCCGCCCTGATGCGGATGAAGCAGGTCGGGATGTCGTAGACGCCCGGCAGCATGCCCGCGCCGACATAGGGAATGAAGGGGGCGAAATAGGAGAGATACGCCCCCATGTCGCACACCGTATCGACCGCGAGCGCGAGAAACCGCCCCTTCTCGTCGAGCGCAAGCTTGGCGGTCGTGACATTGTCGCGTCCTTGCGTGTCGGCGAGGAAATGCTCCATCCGGTCGGCGATCCAGGCGACCGGGCGGCCGAGCCGCTGCGCCGCGACCGCGGCGAGCGCATATTCGCGATAGGGAAATATCTTC
>DASUPI010000204.1:0-8222 GCA_036281135.1 Rhodoplanes sp.
TCGCCAGCGGCATGCTGCTCGACCCAAGTCCCGATGACGCGGTGGTTCCGAGCGTGCGCAAGCCGAGTTGCAGCATGACCGTATGGTTCGATTGCGGCAGGCTGGTGCTGTAGGTGTAGTCGGTGATGTAGTTCAGCCCCAACAGGAAGCAGTCGTCGATATAGCCGATGCCGGCCTGGGTCTGGCTCAGATTGTTGTGAGCGATATCGTAACGGGCCGCGCCGGTGAACACCCAGTTCGCGTCGATCTTGACCGATCCCTGGGTCAGCAGCCCTTCGCGCCGCTCGAGGAAGCCGAGCTCGGGTTGCGGCGCGTAGTTGCCGTACATCAGCGAGACGTTCCAGCGATCGACAGCGGCGCGCCCTTCGACTTCGAATCGCTCCAACGAGAAGGTCTGCTCGTCGAAGCGGTAGCGCGAGATCATGGTGAAAATCCGGTTCGGCGCATAGGCGAAGCGGGCGACATAGTCCGAGACATTCTTGTCGAGGCCGCTGCCGAGCCCGGTATTGGTCGTGTCGCCGACGGCGAAGGAGTTGATGCCGAACAGGTGGTAGGACTGTCCGAACAGCATATTGATCGAGCCGCCGCCATTGATCTGTGCGGTGTATTGAATGCCCGCATTGGCGCGCCCGCCTCCCTCGGCGCGGTCCCAGCCGGAGAACTTGTCGACCTTGAAAAGATTGCTGTCGTCGAACACGAGGCTCTGCGCATCCTCGTTGGGAAGCCGGCCGATATTCGTCTCGCTGGGCCGAGCGATGACCTGCACGATCGGCTCGATCGTCTGCGTGCCCCAGCTATGGACGGAGATGAAGGGGTATCGGTAATCGATGCCCGCGGTCGCCATGTAGCGGGTCAGGCCGTCGTCGCCGGTGTCGATGAAGTTGGAGACGCCGGGATCGGAATTCACGGCGAGTTGTGCGGCGTCGCCGCGGACCGAAAAGAACGGCGTGAACACCTGGCCGAATGAATCGACGTATCTGGTCCGCCAGTGGCTCTCCGCCGACAAGCGCGAATAAACGCCGGGGACGCCGCGCAGAAGACAATTGGCATTCGTCTTGACCGCCGTATCGGCGGTCGCCGTGCTGCACAGGCCGTTGGTCACCGCAATCTGGCTGATCGGGTCGAAGCTCGCCTTCTCACGTGACAGGCTCGTCAGATTGACGCTGTAGCCGAGCTCGCCGCCCAGGACCGGCTGGTTGAAGGTGTACTCGTAATCCAGCACCGGGTGGATGTTCGGGAGAACCGCCTGCTGGTCGCTCGACGTAAACCCGGTGTAATGGATGGCGCGCACGTCGAAGTAGCTGCGATCCCCGCGCCCGGCGAGAAAGAGCTGCGACACGCCCTCGGTCTGCCCGAAGAAATTGACCAGTTCGGTCGAGCGCGATTGCAGCGTTCGGATCCGGTAATCGGCGAAGAAGGTCGGATCGGACACCAGCACGCCGTCCCACCCCCAGGCCCAGCGCGGCGAGAGATTGAACCGCCCGGTCGTCTCGACGCTGCCGCGGAAGGTCTTGAAGCCGTCGGTGTTGGCGAACTCGTCCTTGTCGGTCTGGTAGAGACCGGCGCCGCGGATGGTGTAGGAGCCGTCTTCGAGCCGTTGCCGCCATTCCGTTTGCAGCAGCGGACCTTGTTTCGACATCACGCGCGGCGAGATGGTCATGTCGTAGCTCGGCGCGAGCGCAAGGTAGTAGGGCGTCTCGACGCCGACGCCGTAGATGGAATTCGTGGTGATGAGCGGCATCAGGAATCCCGATTTCCGCTTCACGGTGGGATCGGGCGCCGCGAGATAGGGCGAGTAGGCGAGGGGCACGCCGAAAAACTCGATGCGCGCGTCCTCGAAATAGATCATCTTCTCCGTCTGGTCGTGGATGATGCGGGCGGCCTTGACCTGCCACAGCGGCGGCTTGCGGGGATCCGTCCGGCACGGCTCGCAAGCGGTGTAGACCCCGCTTTCGAGGACGGTGTAGTTGCCTTCGGTCCGGGTCGCGCGGGCGGCGGCAAAGCGCGTCTGTTCGGCCGTCTCGAGCCGTAGCGAATCGATGAAGCCGTTGCGCAGGTCGTCGCTCAGATCGATCAGGTCGCCATAAGTGATCACGCCCTCGGGGCTGGTCAGCCGCACATTGCCTTCGGCTTGAAGATGCTTGGTGCGCTGGTCGTAGATGATCTTGTCGGCCTGGACCGTCGATCCCTTGTAGTAGATCTGCACATTCCCGACCGCCACCACCCGTTCATTGGGATAGTCGTATTGGATCTCGGTGGCCTGCACGAGCATCTGCGGATCGCCGGAATCCGGCGCGCGCGGGGGAGTGGGTCTTAGCTGGGTCTGGAAGTTGAGCGATTGCGCTTGCGCCTGCCGCGCGTCGATGAGCGCCATCGTCGCCGCGAGCACGGACATCATGGCGATGCCGGCGGGTCGCCACCGCCGTCGCCGCGCGCAGGAGAGGGTGACGAGCGCGGTCACGATCACCCGTCCTCCTGATAGAGCAGCGGAACGAGGCCGGTGAGCGTTCCGATCAGGACCGGCAGCCACGCCGCCACGATCGGATGCATGAGCTCGGCCTTGCTCAGGTCGTCGGTGATCTTCGAGAGCACGTAAAGCATGAAGCCTATGGCGACGCCGCTCAGCACCATGTTCTGAATCCCGCCGAAGCGGAAGAAGCGCAGGCTGAAGGCAGCCGCCACCAGCACCATCGCGACGAGCAGCGCGGGCCGCGACAGGAGCTTCTGAAACTGGAGCTTGTAGCCGGCCGCCCCGAGCCCGGCATGATCCGCCATTTCGATGAAGAAGGGCAGATCCCAGAACGACACGGTGTCCGGCGTGGCGAAACTTTCGCGGACCTGTTCGATCGTCAGATTGGTGCTGAGCAGGTATTCCGGCGCGATTACCGGCGGCTCGTTGAGCGCATAGCGTCGCACGTCGAGCAGGCGCCAGTATCCGCCAGTCAGGGTCGCGGTCTTCGCCTCGACGCGCTCGCGAAAATGGTTGTCGTGATCATATTGGAACACGGTGACGCCGCCGAGCCGCACGCCCTGGTCGCTGCTGGTCGCGGCGCTGATGATCGCGTGGCCGGACACGCTCTTCTGGCTCACCCAGAAGCCGGTTCCGGTGCTCTGCAGGCTGGTCTGTTGCGAGCCGCCGATATACCGGACTTCGAGACGCTTCGACTGCTCCTTGAGGAAAGCGGCCACGGGATTGTAGACCGTGGTCGCGAACACGCCGAACACGAACGCCACGAAGAGAGCCGGCGTGATGAACTGCCATGCCGACAGGCCGGCTGCGCGCGCGATCACGAGTTCCAGGCGGCGCGACAGGTTCAGATAGCACATCATCGCGCCGACCAGCACCGCGAACGGCATCAGGATTTCCATCAGCTGCGGAATGCGGCTCAACGAAATCGCAGCGTTAATGAGCGCCGACGTGTTCGAATCGCCGCCGCTCCGGCGCACCAGCTCGATATAGTCGATCAGCGCCACGAGGCAGAAGCCGCCGATGAAAATGGCGAGCAACGCGCTCAAGAAGCGCCAACCGAAATAGCGAGCCAGTCGTCCCGCGATCATCAGCCTACGCTCTCACTTGGCGACGCCGAGCGTGCCGCCGCTCGGCGCAAGCCAGCGCCGGCGCGGACGCGCGGCGCGCACGCGGTGGATCGCCGAAAAAACGGATCGCACGGGACCCCCCGGCCCCGTGCTCGGCTAGCCAGAATTTCGTCGATTGCTCCGGCCATTTCACGCGCCCCCCGCGCGCTCTCGGACAAGCCGCCTACTTCCGCGCTCTCAACTTCGCCCCTGGTCTCGTATCGCCCCCTTCGCTGGCCGCCCTCGGCGCTCGGCCCGGCGGGTGTTTTCACCTTGAGTTAAAGTGTAATTGTTTGATCGGTCCACAAAATGGCCTTCCCAAGGCATGCTTCCCCGGCTGGCCCGACACGGTTAACGCAGTATGACCAGAGTGGGCCACTAATGCTATGACAAGGTTGCAGATACGGATCACTACCGAGCCGCCGCTTTTGGCGGCGCCGTGTCCGGGCGGCCACAGTGCCGATGTGAGGACCAAGAATGGCGGACAATGTTCGGGCCAAGTTCGGCCCCTTCGCGTCGCCCCGCGAGGGCGTTCTCGTGGTGTTTTGCGACGACGGATTGCGGGTCGGCTCGGCCACCCGCGGCGTTCTGGGCTCGGCCGCCGCGCTGCTGACGCGCGCGGCCGCGGCCGAGCGTTTCAAGGGCAGGCTCGGCTCCACGCTCGACATTGCCGCGCCAGCCGGGCTGAAGGCCGACCGACTCGTTGTCGTCGGGCTCGGCAAGCCGAAGGACCTGAAGCCCCACGATTCGCTGAAGCTCGGCGGCGTGGGAATAGGCAAAGCGCCTCCTGCGGCGCGCGATGTCACGATGATCGCCGAATACCCGGCCGGGGCGATGGACGCCGAGGCGGTCGCCGACCTCGCGCTCGGAGCGCGCCTGCGCGCCTATAGCTTCGACCGCTACAAGACCAAGCGGAAAGAGGAGGAGGAGCGGCCCGATACGGTCACGCTCACGCTCGGCGCAGCCGATCCGGCGGCGGCGCGGCGCGCCTTCGTCGATCGCGCGGCGGTCGCCGACGGCGTCGCGCTCGCGCGCGACCTCGTCAACGAGCCGCCCAATGTGCTGTTTCCCGATTCGTTTGCGCGGCGGGCGACGGCGCTTCGCCGGGTCGGCGTTGCAGTGGAAGTGCTCGACGTCCGAAAAATGCGCCAGCTCGGCATGGGCGCGCTGCTCGCGGTCGGCCAGGGCTCGGCGCATGACAGCCGGGTCGTGATCATGCGCTGGAACGGCGGACGCAAGGGCGACAAGCCGCTCGCCTTCATCGGCAAGGGCGTGTGCTTCGACACCGGCGGCATTTCGATCAAGCCGGCGCACAACATGGAGGACATGAAGGGCGACATGGCGGGCGCGGCTTGCGTGGTCGGGCTGATGCACGCGCTCGCCGCGCGCAAGGCCAAGGTCAACGCCGTCGGCGTGATCGGTCTCGTCGAGAACATGCCGGACGGCAAGGCCCAGCGTCCGGGCGACATCGTGACCACGATGTCCGGACAGACGGTCGAGGTGATCAACACGGATGCGGAGGGCCGGCTCGTCCTCGCCGACGTGCTCCACTACACCGCGAACCGGTTCAAGCCGCAGTTGATGATCGACCTCGCGACGCTGACCGGCGCGATCATGGTGGCGCTCGGCCAGGAAATGGCCGGCCTGTTCACCAATGACGACACGCTCGCGGAAAGGCTGGCCAAGGCCGGACAAGCGACCGGCGAGCGGGTCTGGCGCATGCCGCTCGGGCCGGAATACGACAAGCTGATCGATTCGAAGTTCGCCGACATGAAGAACACCGGCGGCCGCCACGGCGGGGCGATCACCGCGGCGCAGCTTCTCCAGCGCTTCGTCGGCAAGACGCCGTGGGCGCATATCGACATCGCCGGCACGGCGCTCGGCTCGCCGCAGACCGACATCAACAAAAGTTGGAGTTCGGGCTGGGGCGTGCGCCTGCTCGACCGCTTTGTCGCGGATTTCTATGAGAGGTGAGGGGAGCACGGAGAAGCATCTTTCAATTGAAGGACGATCGTTTGATTCCACCCAAAGATCGGAGCGACGGATCATGGCCGACAGGAAAGTTAAGGTCACGGTCGGTTTCGACGGTGAAGCTCACGTGTGGTTCGTGAAAGATAGCGATCTCCATGGGCTCAACGTCGAGGCGCCGACGATGGACGCCCTGATGGACAAGTTGCCGGGCGCCGTGGTCGATCTGCTTGAATTGGAAGGCTACTTTGACCGAGAAGGTCCTAAAGCCGATGTGCCGATCGAAGTGATTGCGCATGCCGAGACGCATGCCTGTCTAAGCGCGGCGCTGTGAGAGGCTTTGGTAAACTCGTCAGAGAGAAACTGCGTGAAGCCGGATGCCGATTCTGCCGCGGACGCGGCGACCATGACATTTCAGGCCCTCTGAGGTGTTTCTCAGGTTCGAAACGGCCGAAAAGGCGGTCGAAACCGCTGAGAGGCTTGGCGATGATTATGGAGCTTTCCGGGTTTACGAAGCGAAGGGCTAAGTTTCGCCTCTTGAACGGATCAATCGAGACGATTTGCCCGTCGCCGTGAGCCTCAAACTCACGGACCCACGGGACGGCGCGAGAAAAACATGAACCAAGCGTTTGTTTCATGACCGAGCTCCTCTTCTACCATCTCGAACGCCGGCCCGTCGAAGCGGTGCTGCCGCAGCTCTTGGAAAAGTCGCTGTCGCGCGGCTGGCGCGTCGTCGTGCAGTCCTCGTCGGAGGAGCGGGTGGAAGCCCTCGATGCGCATCTGTGGGCCTATCGCGACGACAGCTTTCTCCCGCACGGCACCCATCGCGAGAGCCTCGCGGGCGAGCAGCCCGTCCTGCTCACCGTGCATGACGACAATCCGAACCGGGCGACGGTGCGTTTCCTCATCGACCGCGCCGCGCCGCCCGCGGACGCGCAGGCCTATGAGCGCCTCGTCGTTCTTTTCGACGGCGAGGATGAGGAAGCGCTCGCCGAGGCGCGCGAACTATGGCGCATGAAGAAGGCGGAGGGCTTCGCGGTGACTTATTGGCAATGCGACGAAAGCGGCCGGTGGCAGCGCCGCGGCTGACGGTAGACGAGCGCGCGACGGTGCGGGGCGCCGCCGTCGGCAGCGCTTCCGCCGGGTCAATCCGTTATGATGGTGTCGAAAATATAGTATCATTCCGTTATAGTTTTGCATGTTGAGTTTTCGGGCGGACCAGGAGGAGGTCCGCGCAAGGACGGTTCAGGGGGGCTCAACATGCGAGAACCGGGTCGGGGATTGCGTCGGGCGTTGTTTGTAAGCATGGCGGCGACCGCCCTGGTCGGAGGCGCGTGCTCCAATATGCCGGGCCTGGCCGACGTCAAACTACCATCGGCGAGCACTTTCATTCCGACGAATGCGAATGCGTTCAATCAGGCCTCGGTCAACACTATGCGGCCGGTGACGGCGGCAGACCTCGTCGATGCGCAGGGCTCGTGCCCCGGCGCTGCGGCGCCGGCAGGCGACGGTGAGCCGGCGGCGAACGCGCGCGGGGTCGGCCTCGACATGACAGAGTGCCAAGTCGTGCAGGCGCTGGGCGCGCCGCAGGCAACCGATATCGCGAAAAACGAACGCGGCGAGCGCGCGGTGACGATGACCTTTCTCGGGACCGAGCGGGCCGGCATCTACCGGTTTGTCCGCGGCCGGCTTGTTTCGATCGAGCGTGCCCCCGGCGCCGAGCCCGAGCGCCCGACCAAACAGCCGCCGAAGCGGCAGGCGAACAAGCCGCAACCGGCCTGACCCCACGCCAGCGGCCGGCTCCGCGGGTCTCGCTGTCGACGGCGAACGATCGGCGACCCGGCGGGCGAGGCAACCGGCTCGGGCGACGCGACAACCCTCCCGCGAGAGCGACACAATTGGGTGCGAAGGAGGCGTCCAGAACCGCCCGGAACGCCGGATGCACCTATATCGTTGAATGGACCATGACCCCCAAAACAAACCCGGCCCCTTCGCCCCTGCGTCGGCTCATCTATGCGCTCGTGCTCGCCACAGCCGCAGGCGCGCTCGCAATGGGCGCAGGCGCGCCCGCCTTCTCGCAGGCGCAGCGGCAGACACAACCGCCGAGCGAAGCGCGGCGGCCGAGTGCGCCGCCCCCGGCCGCCGAACGGCCGAGCACGCCCGCCGGCGAAGCCGACCGCGCCGCCGCGCCTGCGGCCGAAACCGGTCAGCCGGCCCCGCCGACGGAGACGGTCCAGCAGCCGGCCGGACGGGATCGCGGCGGACAGGAGGCGACCCGCAAGCTTCCAGCCGATGCGACCAGCGATCACGCGCTCGCTCTCCCCGGACGCACGCTGCGCTTCAAGGCGACCTCCGGATCGATTCCGCTGTTCGACGGCGACGGCGGAAAGCTCGAGGCCGAGGTCGCCTATATCGCCTATACCGTCGGCGATGCGGTGGCCGGACGCCCGGTGACCTTCGTGTTCAACGGTGGGCCGGGCGCGGCGTCGGCCTATCTCAATATCGGCGGGCTCGGGCCCTGGCGGCTGCCGTTCGATCGCATCACCGCATCGGGGTCCGCCGCGCTCGTTCCCAACGCGGAGACCTGGCTCGATTTCACCGATCTCGTTTTCATAGACCCGCCGGGGACGGGCTACAGCCGGCTGGTCGGCGGCGACGAGGCGCGGCGCAGCATCTGG
>DASUPI010000205.1:0-2519 GCA_036281135.1 Rhodoplanes sp.
CACGATCTTGCGGATGTTCGCCTTCATCGCCTTCCCCCACCAGCCCTATGCACGAGCAAATCCGGTGCCAGCCGCCCGCGGCCGTCGCACGGGTTCATCGCAGGCCGTCCTCGCCCTTGATCTCGCTCGCCGCCAGGCCGCCGACGCGCGCATGGATGCGCGGCCCGGTGGTCATCACGAGGGCGAACACGAGCTCATCGGCGCGCGGCGCGTCGGGAATTCCGACTTCCATCGCATCGAAGTGACTGCGCACATAAGAGGCATTGATATGCGTCACCGGGATATCGAGCCGCGCGCCCGGGCCGCCCACCTTCTTGGTCGACGGCACGATCGCCTTGGCTCCGCCGAGGATTTCACGCATCGCGTAGCCGCCGGGCGCGTGCCACAGCGCGCCGTGCTCCAGTTCGCCGGCTGCGCCCACGATTGCGCCCTTGCCGTAGCCCTCGATCATCGCCGGGTCGCCGCCGAGCGCGGCAACAAGCTGTCTCGCCATCGCGAGACCGAGCGGCTTGAGATCGTCCATGAACTCCGCGATGTCTTCGACATAACGGCCGGCGAACGGATTGGCGATCACTGCGAGAATCGCGCCGCGCATAAGCGGCGTTGTCCCGATCGGCCCTCCCTCGTGAAAGATTTCCTCGACGATGATGACGCGCTTGCGCAGGAGAACATCAGGCATGGGCAAAAACCGGTGCGGCTTGTGTGAGCGAAGGGGCGAGCGAGAGACGAGGCGCTTCGACCTCGCCGGAAACGAGGATGCGCGTTCCGCCCTGCAGATGAATGGCGGCGGCGTGGATCAGGCCGCGGTCGCGCAGCGCGCGGGCGCGCGCAAACCCGCGCGCGATCGCTTCGCCGATCGCATGCGGCGCAAGCAGGCCGACCGCGCGGGTCACCGGAATGTCGCCGAGATCATTGTCCGGCTTGATCGAACAAGCGGGCGCGCGAACGATTGCGGGATGGCCGGGCAGATCGACCGCATTCGCAACGACAGTTGCCGCAGCGTCGGCCTGCGCCGCGGTCGCCGCGAGAACCGTGACCGCATCGGCGATGCCGAGCGAAAAGCTGCGGCCGCGCCAGCCGCTGGTCGCGATCCCGCGCGAGGGATCATGCGCCGCAATGAGCGCGCGCGCGAACAGGCTCGGCCGGTCGGGCCGATCGACCAGCCCGAGCATGAATGATTCACCGGTCTGGAGATGCAGCGCAATGTCGCCGCTATTGTTGACATAGGCGCGCGCAAGCGGCGCGGCGCGGCGCATGGCTTGCAGAATTTCGTCGGCGACGGCGCCGGCGACCGCGGCCATCGGCGTGATGAAGGATTCCTCGGCGAAGGGCGCAACCGCGGCATGCATCGCCCGCGCGACGACGCCGGTGAGCCTCGTTCCGCTCCCCCCGGCTTGCGTCCGCAGCAGCGGCAGCTCCTGAACCAGTTCGTCGAGCAGGCCGGTGAAGCGGCGCGTTGCGGCGCCATAGGCGGCGGCGACTGCGTCCTTTACGCCGAACGCCTCGATCACGAGATCGATCGGGCCTTCCTGCAGATGCAGGCGGCGGCCGTCGGCGAGGCGCGCGACCTGCGGCTGCCTCATCGCCGCGACCTCCAGGCGGGAAACACGAACGGCCAAGGATTGTCCGGCCGCGGGGCCACTTCCTGATGGCCGTCGTCGGCAAGCGAGGCGAGCGGCCGCACCTCGCTCATATGGCCCCCAAGCGCCGCATAGTCGGCGAGCTTCAGGGTGAACTCGATCGGCGCGACCAGCGCGGGCGTCGGAACATAACCGAACGCATTGTCGGGCATACGGGTGACGTCGACCATGAAGGTGATGCCGCCGCCCGGCCAGACATAGACCGGCGCACCGCCGCTCGTGACATAGGTGAACGCGTCCTTGACCGAGCGCGTCAGCCGCACGGGATTCTCGGTGACGCCGGCGCGCAGCGAACCGCCCGCTCCCGCCATGAAGAGCACGGACGACAGCGCCGGCTCGCAATTCTCCTTGATGCGCTCGACCGACTCGCTGAGCGCCGGCGGCAGCGCGCGCTCGACAGGTCTCAGTGTCTCGTCGAGTTCGAAATAGCCGTAATGCTCGCCCGTCGTGCTCACCATCAGGAGCCGCAGTCCCGGCCAGGCTTCGGCCTTGTCGAACGGACCAAGAATTGCCAGCGGATCGGAAATATTGGTGCCGCCCCAGCCGGTGCCCGGTTCGGCCACCTTGAAGTAGCGTCCGGGGGTGGAGCGTCGCCCCTTGATCTTGATGCCGGTGCCTTTCACCCCGAGGAACTTGCCGGCCTGGTGCTCGGACAGCACCCCGGTGATGTGATCGTCGACGACGACGACATCATCGACCTTGCCGAACCATTGCTTCGCGAACATACCGATGGTCGCTGAGCCGCAGCCGACCCGCATGCGCTCTTCCTTGGCGCCGTTGACGACCGGCGGCTGCCCCGCCTGCACGACGACGGTCGCGCCGCCATCGATCGTCAGTTCGACCGGGTGAGCGTTGCACAGTTCGAGGAGCGTCTCGCAG
>DASUPI010000206.1:0-2068 GCA_036281135.1 Rhodoplanes sp.
GTCGGCCGTTCCGCCCGAGCTCTCGTTCAATACGGCGGTGAGCTTTCTCACCAACACCAACTGGCAGAACTACGGCGGCGAGAGCACGGTCTCGTACCTCGTGCAGATGCTCGGTCTCACGCACCAGAACTTCCTCTCCGCGGCGACCGGCATCGCGCTTGCAATCGCGCTCATCCGCGGATTTACGCGCGCCTCGGCGCAGACGGTCGGCAATTTCTGGGTCGATCTCACCCGCTGCACCCTTTACGTTCTCCTGCCGATCTGCGTCGTGGGCACGATCGTGCTTGTCGCCTTGGGCGTGCCGCAGAACCTGAGCGCCTATACCGAGGCGACCACGCTCGAAGGCGCGAAGCAGGTCATTGCGCAGGGGCCGGTCGCCTCGCAGATGATGATCAAGCATCTGGGCACGAATGGCGGCGGCTTTTTCAACGCCAATGCGGCGCATCCGTTTGAGAGCCCGAATGCAGTCACCAATCTGATCCACATCGTGTCGATTTTCGCGCTCGGCGCGGCCCTCACCAATGTGTTCGGCCGCATGGTCGGCGACCAGCGGCAAGGCTGGGCCATCCTCGCCGCCATGGGCGTGCTGTTCATCGCCGGCGTCGTCGTGACCTATTGGGCGGAGGCCTCCGGGGCGACGGCGCTGAATGCGCTCGGGCTTTCCGGCGGCAACATGGAAGGCAAGGAGGTTCGGTTCGGCATCCTCGGCTCGGCGCTGTTCGCCGTGATCACCACCGCCGCCTCGTGCGGCGCGGTCAATGCGATGCACGACTCGTTCACCCCGCTCGGCGGCCTCATCCCGCTGTTCAACATGCAGCTCGGCGAGATCATCGTCGGCGGCGTCGGGGCCGGCCTCTACGGCATGCTGCTGTTCGTCGTCATTGCGATCTTCGTCGCCGGCCTGATGGTCGGCCGCACGCCGGAATATGTCGGCAAGAAAATCGAGGCGCGCGAGGTGAAGATGGCGATGCTCGCCATTCTCTGCATGCCGCTGATGATGCTCGGCTGGACCGCGGTCGCCGTGGTGATCCCCTCGGCGGTCGCGTCCATGGCCAATCCCGGCCCGCATGGTTTCAGCGAAGTGCTCTACGCCTACAGCTCACAGACCGCCAACAACGGTTCGGCCTTTGCCGGGCTCACCGGCAACACGCCGTTCTACAACCTGACCGGCGGCATCGCGATGCTGGTCGGGCGCTTCTTCGTGATCATCCCGGCGATGGCGATCGCGGGCTCGCTCGCCGCGAAGAAGACCGTGCCGGCGTCGTCGGGCACCTTCCCGACCAACGGCGGCCTGTTCGTCGGCCTGCTCGTCGGCGTGATCCTGATCATCGGCGGACTCACCTTCTTCCCGGCGCTCGCGCTCGGCCCGGTGGTCGAGCATCTCGCGATGCAAGCGAACGTGCTGTTCTGATCGACCGGCTTTGGAGCAACAACCATGGAATCCTCAGTCATCCGCAAGCGCGAGTCGGCGTCGGCCCTGCTCGACTGGAAGATCGTGTGGCCCGCGATCGGCGCCTCGCTGCGCAAGCTCGACCCGCGCGCGCTCATGGCGAACCCGGTCATGTTCGTGGTGGAGATCGTGGCCGCGCTCGCCACGCTTCTGTTGGCGCGCGATCTCTGGATCGGCGCAGACCATTTCGCCTTCACGCTGCAGATCGTCATCTGGCTGTGGTTCACCGTTCTGTTCGCCAATTTCGCGGAAGCCGTGGCCGAGGGCCGCGGCAAGGCGCAGGCCGATGCGCTGCGGGAAACACGCACGCGCACGAAAGCGAAGCGCCTGCTCATCCCGGACAACCGCGAGCTCTACGAGTTCGTCTGGGCGGAAGAACTTCAGCCTGGCGATCTCGTGCTGGTGGAAACGGGCGATGTCATTCCCGGCGACGGCGAAGTGATCGAGGGCATGGCCACGGTCAACGAGGCCGCCATTACCGGCGAGTCGGCCCCGGTCATTCGCGAGTCGGGCGGCGACCGCTCGGCGGTGACCGGCGGCACCACCGTGATCTCCGACAAGATCATCGTGCGCATCACCGCGTCGAAGGGGTCGTCCTTTCTCGACCGCATGATTGCG
>DASUPI010000207.1:0-7407 GCA_036281135.1 Rhodoplanes sp.
CAGGCGCGGATTGGCGGCCATCCAGGCGGTGATGGAGATCGATTCATAGATCCCGTTGTTGAGCGCGAGCAGGACTTCGAGTTCGTCCGCGCCGATATTCTCGATGTAGTGGCCGTAGCCGGTCGGCACGTAGCCGACATCTCCTGCGCCGAACTCCTCGGTGCGTGCGCGCCCGTGCGAACCGAACACCGTCATGCGCGCGCGGCCCGCGATATAGTACTGCCACTCGTCCGCATTCGGGTGCCAGTGCAGCTCTCGCAATCCGCCCGGCTTGATGCGCAACAGCGCACCGGTCATGGTCGTGGAAATCGGAAACTCGCGTTCGGACACGACGCGCATCGCGCCGCCCGCAAATGTCTCGGGGCGCTGCGCCAGGAGCTGATAGCGATGGGTGCGCGGGCCGCTGTCGAGCGAACCGGGCGCGGGGTTGGCCGGCATCGGCGGCGGGACGGGACCCTTCGCGATATAGACTTCGCGCTTGGGGAAATTCGCAAATGTTTGCGCCGGCACGCCGAAATTCTTCGCCAGCACCTCGGCCGGCGTATGGCCGAGCCAGTCGGTGATGCTGAAGGTGCCGAATTCCGAGAAATAACCATTGTCGAAGACGAGCACGAACAGGCAATCGTCCGGGCCGAGCCCTTGGATCGAATGCCCGAAACCGCGCGGGAAGTACCAGACATCGCCGGGACTGAAATCGGCGATTTGCGACCGGCCTTGCGGATCGATGGTGGTGACGCGGCAGCGCCCCTTCAGCACATAGGCCCACTCGGCCGCGTTCGCGTGCCAGTGCAGCTCGCGCAATCCACCGGGGGCGAGCTGCATCAGCACGCCGGCGAGCTTGTCCGAGACCGGGAATTCCGCGACCGTCGCCTCTTTCGCCCAACCGCCGTCGAAGGTCTTGGCAGGCTTTTCCCCGAGCGGATAGCGAAACGAGGGCAGATCGGCGCCGAGCAGGGGCGCCGGGCCGGGTCCCCATTGCGGTTGTCCGCTCTGGGCGAAGGCGGGCCCAGCCGCGGACGCGGCGGCAACCGTTCCTGCCGCGGCGGTTGCGCCGAGGAGATTGCGTCGGGACATTTCGGACATCGGCAGTCGGCTCCCTTGTCTCGTTGCAAGATTTGGCTGGTCTCTTTCCCGTTCAGGCGGGGATGCCGGATCGAGACCACCTGCATTGTTTCTGCGACAGTCTTAGAAAAGGCCGATCCATCGGTGCGCAAGACGGCTGGCGCCGCGCCCGGGTATCGCCGACCCTGTTGATAATAAAATGGCGGCCGAAGCGCCAGTCAGGCGCCACGGCCCCTCAGGGACGGCGCTCGCAGTCTAAATCGCGGGGCAGCAAAACCGGCCAGACCAGCTCATGCGGCGCTGCTGGCGGCCGGGCTGCTGCGAACCGGATCGGGGTTGTGGCCGCCCTTTGCGCCGGTCAGGTAGGACACCTTGCGCGCATGCTCCACCGCGTTGCGCGCGATATCGGTGTGCGTGAAGAGGGCGAGCCTGTCCTCCTCATCATCGGTCACCGGGGTCAGCGCCAGATCGGTGTAGGCGAGCCGGTTCGGGTCCTTTTTGATTCGCCGCATGGTCATGCTGAGCCACAGCGCGAGCCGGACCGCGCGCGCGCTCTTGACGGCGAACTCCGCGGCGAGCTTCGGGTAGAAAGACCACGCCGGCTCGATCGGCATCCCGGGGCGGCGGTCCAGACGGTATTTCCGGCGCAGCAGGCCTCCCTGCAGGGGATGGACCCCTTCGATCGGAACCGAGGAAGAGAACATGTAAAGAAACGCCGTCAGCCGCGACATCCTGCATTTCGCGGCGATGCCGCGCCGCAAGAGCGTCTCCATATGTTCGGGCGTGTAGAAGGTCTTCCAGGCGGTCTGATAGACCTCCTCCCAGACCTCCTTGCTCATGTTGGGATGGTTCGAGACGGCATGCTCGCCGTCGTACCGGTTCATGTCCGGGTCCATCCACTCGCCTTTCTGGTAAAGGACCTTGTGGTCCTCCGAGCCGGGCAGCGGCGTTAGGATGAAGAATTCGAGGATGTCGAGCGGCAGCTCCCGCTTGATGATTTCGATGTCTTCGCGAATCGATTCCGGCGTATCGAAGGGAAAGCCGAGGATGTAGCCCGCCGTCGTGATGCTCCCGGCGTTTTTCCAGGCCAGCAGCATCTTGCGATATTCGGTGATCTTGTTCTGGCGCTTCTTGGCCGCGAGGAGGTTCGCTGCATTGACGCTTTCGAGGCCGACCAGCACGCGGTCGGTGCCGGCGCGCGCCGCCTTTTCGATGAAGTTCGGAATCTTGTGGCAGAGCGTGTCGACCTGGATCATCAGGTTGATCTTCATGCCCTCGCGTTCGCGCAGCTCGATGATCCGGTCGAAAATCGACTCCCAATCCTTGTTGCGGGCGAGATTGTCGTCGGTGATGAAGAAGTGGCGGATGCCATGCACCGCGTGCTCGCGGATCGTGCGCTCGATGTCGTCGGCCGTGCGCCCGCGCGATTTCCGGCCCTGGACGTTGATGATGGTGCAGAACGAGCACTGATAGGGACAGCCGCGACCGGCGTCGAAGCTTGCGAGCGACTGGATGGTTCGGCGCAGATGCGCGGCGGGAAGGATCGGCGTGGGCTCCGACTCGAGCGCCGGCAGATCCTTCAGGTAATTATAGATGGGCTTCAGCGTCCGGTTCGCCGCGTCATGGAGGATCGTATCCATGCGCCCTTCGAGCTCGCCGGCGAACAGGCTCACCCCCATGTCGAGCGCGACCTTGAGGTCGGCCTGCAGCTCCGGCAGCATCGCGAGGCAGCCGGACACGTGAAATCCGCCGATCATCACCGGCACGCCTGCGGCGCGGAACGGGCGGGCGATATCGAGGGCGCGGGGAAACTGGTTCGACTGCACGCCGACAATGCCGAGCAGGCCGAACCCGTCATGCTGGCGGAACCGGGACAGAAGCTGATCGATCTTGACCCGCCGGTTGATCTCGTCGATCACGCAGATGTCGATCGCCGTGTCGGGCCCGAGCAACGCGCGCTCGGCCGCATCGCGCCCGAGGCTGTAGAGCACCGCAAGCGTGTTGGATGGAATGATGGCGCGGGCCCATTGAATGACGTAACCATCGTCATCGTAATGGGACGGCTTGATAAGAACGAGTTGGAAACGTCGCTGGACCGCTAAGGTTGCGGCGATCATAGGCGCTCAGCCCCCCGTTTGCACAACCGTTTGTAGCATGCCGACGCGTGCGTGTGAAGCGCGGTAACAAAGGGAGACTGAGGTCCGTACGGCGGGGACGGCACGGCGGGGACGGCGCGGCGGCCGCGACGGCAGTTTTGGCAGAGAGCCGTCAGGACGCGTTTCGTTCGGACAGCTTGCGCTGCCAGGCGAGCGCGTGGGCGGCGATGGTCGGCAGGTCGTCGAACCGCGGCTTCCACCCGAGAGTGTGGCGGATGTGTTGCGGGGCCGCGACGATCTCGGCCGGATCGCCCGGCCGGCGTGGTCCGTAATCGACGCGGAAATCGACGCCGGAGACGCGCTTGACCGTGTCGATCACGTCGAGCACGGAGAAGCCGTGACCGTAGCCGCAATTGAAGATCGCGGGCGCTCCGCCGCGGGCAAGATAGGCGAGCGCATCGGCATGCGCGGCGATCAAGTCCGACACGTGGATGTAATCGCGAATGCAGGTGCCGTCGCGCGTCGGGTAGTCCGTGCCGAACACCTCGATTTTGTCGCGCAGGCCGAGGGCGGTTTCGGCCGCGACCTTGATGAGGTGGGTCGCGGTTCGCGTCGACTGGCCGGTGCGCAATTGCGGATCGGTGCCCGCCACGTTGAAGTAGCGCAGGATCACGTAATCGAGGCCGTGTGCGGCGCCCGCGTCGCGCAGGATGGTCTCTGTCATCAGCTTCGAGGAGCCGTAGGGGGACATCGGCGCGGGAGGGTCGTCCTCGCTCACCGGAATGTGCGCGGGATTGCCGTAGACCGCCGCGGTCGAGGAAAAAATGAAACGACGCACGCCGCCCTTGACCGCGCACTCGATCAGGCTGCGCGAGTTCGCGGTGTTGTTGCGATAGTATTTCAGCGGATCGGTCACCGACTCGGGCACCACCACCGATGCGGCGAAATGGATGATCGAGTGAATGCCGTGCTCGGCAACGAGTTTTGCGACAAGCGCCTGATCGCCGGTGTCGCCGTTGACGAGAACGGCAGCAGGCGCGACCGCCCAGTCGAAACCGGTCGAGAGATCGTCGAGCACGACCACGCGCTCGCCAGCGTCGACGAGCGCATGAACCATGTGGCTTCCGATGTAACCCGCGCCGCCGGTGACCAAAATCGTCATGTCGTGTTCCGTTTCTCTGCCTGTTCGATCGGTTTATCGGCAAGCCGTCAACAGTGCGTTTTCGCGCGCATGCTCCGGGCCGACCTGCGCCGACCGCTTCAGGTGACAAGGCATGGCGCACGCGTTAAGAGCCGCAAACGTGGCTGCCGTGCGGGTGGAGGACTATGGACCAGCGGGCGTTGGAGGCAATCGAGGTCATCGTCCCCAATCTGCACTGGCGCTATTCCGGCGTCACCGCAACCAATCGTATGATCGCGCCGCGGCTTGCTGAACGCGTCCGCGCCGCTTGGCTCGGGCGTCATGCGCCGGACGGCATTGCGCAGATGTCGTTCGGTGATCTCCTGACGCTCCGGCGGCCGCGTCCCGGCGGCCAGCGCGTCATCTGGCACGCGCGGCGCAACGACGAAATGATGGTCGGCCTCCTGCTCAAGAAGCTTGGATGGCCGCTCGCGCTCGTCTTCACGTCGGCGGCGCAGCGCCGGCATACATCGCTGACCCGCCGGCTGATTGCCGCGATGGATGCGGTGATTTCGCCGACCGAGGCGGCCGCGTCCTTTCTCGATCGCGCCGCGGTGATCGTGCCGCATGGCGTCGACACCGAGCTTTACAGGCCGCCGGCCGACCGCATGGCGGCGTTCGCGGCGACCGGCCTGCCGGGGTGTTGCGCCATTGGCCTGTTTGGACGCGTCCGCCCGCAAAAGGGGACCGACGTCTTCATCAAGGCGATGTGCCGGCTGCTCCCGCGCTACCCGGATTTCACCGCGATCGTCATCGGCCGGGTGTCTGCGGAGCATCGCGCCTTCGCCGCCGATCTCGAGCGGCGGGCGGCGGCGGCCGGCATCGGCGACCGTGTGCATTTCCTGGGGGAATTGCCGATCGAGGAGGTGCCTCCCTGGTACCAGGCGATCACGATCTACGTGTTCGCCTCGCGCAACGAGGGGTTCGGGCTCACTTTGATCGAGGCGATGGCGGCCGGCTGCGCGCTCGTGGCCGCCCGCGCCGGGGCGGCCGAAAAGGTCGTCGCGGACGGCGAGAGCGGGTTGCTCGTTCCGCCCGGCGATGTCGACGCGCTGGTTTCGGCGCTTGAGCCGCTGATGCGCGATCCGCCGCGCGCGGCGGCGCTCGGCAGGCGCGCGCGCGAACGGGTGCTCGCCGCGTTCAGCATCGCGGCGGAGGCGGACCGCATCGTCGCCCTCTATCATACGCTCTGGCAGGCGATGGCCACGCGCCCACGGTAAACCGCTGCGTGCGGCAGGCTTCAACGCGCCAGCCCGCTCAATACCCGGCGAACGGCGTCGAGCACCCGCGCGGGACCGACATCGGCGGTGCGCCGGTGGCGGACATCGGCGCAGCCGCTGCGCCCGCAGGTCGGACACGCGGCCATTGCCGGCGGCTCCAGCACCGCGGCGAGCGGGTTGAGCGGGGCCCAATGCCACGGGCTGGTCGGCCCGAACACGGCGATGGTCGGCCGGCCGAGCGCCGCCGCGATGTGCATAAGCCCCGAATCGTTGGAAACGACCGCATCGCTGCAGGCGAGCGCGAGGATCGCCTCGCGCAGATCATCGCCGGTGAGATCGCGGGCGCGGTCGCCCGCGGCTTGAATGATCTCCGCGGCAGGCGCCTTTTCGCGCGGGCCGCCGACGATCCACGCATGGACACCCTGGGGCGCAAGGGCGCGCGCAAGCTCGGCATAATGCGCGACCGGCCAGGCCTTTCCGGGCCCGATCGCGCCCGGGGCAAGCGTCACCACCGGCGCGCCGGCCTCTTCGATCCGGCGGCGCGCCCGCCAAGCGATCCGCTCGGCCGGCGGCACGATGAGCTCGGGCAGCGGAAGGTCGGCCGGAGCGGCGGTCCCGTCCGGCAAGGCAAGGGCGACGCAACAGTCGATCATGCGCGGAAGCTTGCGCTCGCCGAAGCGCAGATCGTTGATGAGGCCGAGCCGCCATTCGCCGAACATCCCGGTGCGCACTGGGATGCCGGCAAGGCAGGGCGCGAGCGCCGCTTTCCACTTGCGCGACATCACCAATGCCTGGCCGTAGCCCTCCAGGCGCAGCCGCGCCGCAAGCGCCCGGTGTTTGGCGAAGGCCAGGCTATTGCGCGGCAGGTCGCAGACGATCCCTTTGCGCACGCCCGGCATGTAGTCGAGCAGCGGCGCGGCCGTTTCGGTGGTGAGCAGGTCGACCGGGTGGTCGGGTTCGCGCGCCTTGATGAGCCGCACGACCGTATGGCAACGCACGAAGTCGCCGAGCCACACGTACGGGACGATGAGGATCGGGGCGTCGGCGCGGCCGGTGTCCTGCGCTGAGGACGTGTACGAATGGATGTTCATCCGCGCGAATAGATGCTCTCGCAAGGGAAGGGGAACGCGATCGTCATGAGGCGGTAACGCGCCGCGCCTGCGATGTCCAGCGCGCGGACCGTGGCCGCAGCGTGACGGTTGCCGGCTGGAACCCGGTGTTGCGCCGCGAAGCCTGATGGGGCAAAGGGTAGCGAGCCGGCCGGTTGCGGCCGCGGGGCGCAGGCGATGCTGTTGGTGACGGGCGGGGCAGGCTTTATCGGGTCGAATGTGGTGGCAAGCCTCAACGTGGCGGGCCGCGCCGACGTGGTGGTCAACGATCGGCTCGGCTGCGACGAGAAATGGCGCAATCTCGCCAAGCGCGAGCTGGCCGACTTCGTCCCGCCCGAGGATCTGCTGGCATGGCTCGCCGGCCGAACGCTCAACGCCGTGATCCATCTCGGAGCCATTTCCGACACCACCGCGCGCGACGGGGATCGCGTCGTCGACACCAATTTCCGCTTGTCGCTGCAGCTGCTCGACTGGTGCACGCAGACCCAGACGCCATTCATCTATGCGTCTTCCGCCGCGACCTATGGCGACGGGTCGGACGGCTTCGACGACGACGAGTCCTTGCCCGCGCTGCGCCGGCTGCGGCCGCTCAACCTCTACGGCTGGAGCAAGCATCTGTTCGATCTCGCCGTCGTCTCGCGTGCGCGCCGCGGCGAGCCGATGCCGCCGCAATGGGTCGGTCTCAAATTCTTCAACGTGTTCGGGCCGAACGAGTACCACAAAGGCGAGATGATGAGCCT
>DASUPI010000208.1:0-2592 GCA_036281135.1 Rhodoplanes sp.
CACCTGCATCAGGCCGAGCGCATTCGCGGTGGAGACCGTCTGCGGATTGAACGCGCTTTCCTGGCGGGCGATCGCATAGACGATCGCCGGCTCCACCTCGGGTCCGATCGCCGTGTATTGCGGCAGGCCGATGGTCGGGAAGGCGTAATGGTCAAGCGGCAGCCCGTTGCCGAGCGCGGCCTTGCCGAGCAGGAGCATCGCGCGCGCATCGTTGTGCTTGCCGGTAAGTTCGCCGATGGCGGATAGCGCGGCCGCGTCCTGCGTGCGGTCGGGGAGATCGGCGACGAAGGGGAGGACGAGGTTGCGCTCGTCGATCGCATAAAGGATTTCAACCGCGCGCACGACTTCGAGGCGTGAGACTGCTGCGCGCTTGTCCGGCGACATGGCGGCCGAGCGCAGCGCGATCTCGCCGAGGCCGAGCCGGCCGCGGGCCAGCTGTCCGTAATAGGCGGTCGAATAACGCGCGGCCCCCTCGTAATGGGCGCGCGCCTCGTTGATCCGGCCGGCGGCTTCGGCCGCGCGGCCCTGCCAATAGCCGGCCCGGGCGAGCGCGATGGGATTGTCGACGCCGAGCGCCGGGATGCGGGCGAAGTGCTGCGCGGCGGTGTGCGGATCCTTGAGGAAGCGCAGCGCGATCCAGCCCGCCATGAACTGGTGCTCGACCTGGTAGTTCTCCTTCGCCGGCATATCGGCGTTGCGGCAAATGAGATACGCGGCCTTCGGCTGGTCGAGCTCGATGAGCTTGCGCGCGACGAGGCGCCGCTCGATCCACCACTCATCCGTATCGTGGCCGGCCCCGAGGTCCGCCGGCGCAGCGAGCAAGAGGCGCGCGGCGTCCTCGTATTGCTCATTGCGGCGCAGCCACTGAATGCGGCTGAACGTGTAACCGAGGTCGTCCCGCGAGCTCGCCGGAACGGCGTCGAGCAGCGCCTTGGCATTGCCGGCCTTGTCGTTGACCGCCTTGCGCGCGTTGAGGATGGCCGGCTCGTTTCCGCCGAGCCGCTGCGCCAGGCGCGACGCGGTCTCGATGTCGTCTTCGTAAATGCGGCGATCCATCCGCGCCTTGTCGTCGGCGCGCGTGATGAGGTCCTCGAAGACCTCGCGCGCTTCGCTTTCCACTTCGCGGCTGAACGGTTCGGTCCAGGCCGCGCGCACTTGCGCCCGCGCCCGAACCTGGTCGCCCTGCGCGAGCAGCACGCGCGCGAGCGCGAAGCGGCCCTTGGCGGTCAGCGGCTCAGCCTTGCCGAAATAGGCGCGCACGGCGGCGGCGTCGAACTTCTCCGTCCATAACATGGCCTCGGCCCGCCGGCGGAACATGCCGACGCTGGGCCAGGTCGGATTGGCGATGATGAATGCGTTATAGCGCGCGAAGCTCGCTTCGTTATCATCGCCGCGCAGGATTGCCCATTCGACGAGCTTGCGCGCGAGCGGATCGGAGATCGTGCCCTGCAGCTCGGTCGCGGCGCCCGCCCGCCCCCGGCGCGCGAGCTGAATCGCCTGCTTCACCGCGCTGATGTCGGCACTCGATGCGGTCGTGCTGGAGGTCGCAGCGAGCGGGATCGTGGCCGCCGCCGATGCGACGGCCGACTGGGAAGCCGCAGAAGCGGAACGCGGCGCAGCGGGCGCGAGCGCCGTCGGTCGCAGTTCGAGCGGTCGGGCGCCCGCATCCGAAGCGCGCGCGCCGGCGACGACGGTCGGCCGTGCTCGCGGGAGCGGAACCGATTTGAGCGACGCGTGGACGGCCGGACCCTTTTTGCTCGGTTTCACCTTGGCCGTCTTGGGACCGGCAAGCGCGGGAGATCCCGCCGCGACCAGCGCTGCGAGCACGAGCGTTAAACGCACTGTGGGAAGCCCTTTAGCTGAAGGCACTGACCATCCCCCTCGCGGTCAGAATTGACGCCAGTACAAGGACCTATTCGCCGGCTGCGTTAAGAAAGCCTTAAATCGCGGGCAAACATGGCAATGTTTCGGCGGAGTCGCGGCATGAAAAAGTTCCGCCGGCGGCGTCGAGATCAAAGATGATTCCAGAACGAGGGCTTTCATCGCTTTCCATCACCCGATATCTATGGCGTTCGATGGCAGTACGCCGTCGATCCGATCCGAGGAGCAGACCATGACCGCCAAGACCAGTTTTCGGGGCTCGTTCACCGCCCTGGTGACCCCGTTCAAGAACGGCGCGGTCGACGAAAAAGCCTTTCGTGATCTCGTGGAGTGGCAGATCGGCGAGGGCACGAACGGGCTCGTGCCGGTCGGCACGACGGGCGAGAGCCCGACGCTCTCGCACGAGGAGCACAGGAAGGTCGTGCGGTGGTGCGTCGAGCAGGTGCGCGGACGCTTCCCGGTGATCGCCGGCGCGGGCTCGAACTCGACCGCCGAAGCGATCGACTTCTCGCGCCACGCCGAGGCGGTCGGCGCGAACGCCGTGCTGATCGTCACGCCCTATTACAACAAGCCTACGCAGGAGGGCCTGTACCAGCACTACAAGGCGATCAACGACGCGATCGGCATTCCGATCATCATCTACAACATTCCGGCCCGCTCGGTGATCGACATGTCGGTCGACACGATGCAGCGTCTGTTCGAGCTGAAGAA
>DASUPI010000209.1:0-3012 GCA_036281135.1 Rhodoplanes sp.
TTCGACGATCAGAATGGCCTCCACGTCGAGCGGATAGCCGGCATGCACGAATTCCTCGACGGCATGGATCGCCGGCCGGTCCATCATTTCCATGCCGCCCGGAATGATTCCCGCCCCGATGATGCGGGCGACGCACTCGCCCGCATCCTCCGCGCTGGCGAAGCCGATCAGCACGGCGCGCGCGGTCTCCGGCTTTTGCAGGAGGCGAACCGTCACCTCGGTGATGACGCCGAGCAGGCCCTCCGAGCCGGTCATGACGCCGAGCAGGTCATAGCCGCCGGAATCGAGATGCGCGCCGCCCAGCCGGATGATCTCGCCCGTCATCAGCACCATCTCGCAGCCGAGCACATTGTTGGCGGTGAGACCGTATTTGAGGCAGTGCACGCCGCCGGCGTTCTCCGCGACATTGCCGCCGATGGTGCAGGCGATCTGCGAGGACGGATCGGGCGCGTAGTAGAAGCCGGCATGCTCGACCGCGCGCGTCACCGCGAGATTGGTGACGCCCGGCTCGACCACCGCCACGCGGTTCGCGAAATCGATCGCCCGAATGCGGTTGAACTTCGCCATGCCGAGGAGAACGCCGTCGCCGAGCGGCAGCGCGCCGCCCGACAGCGAGGTGCCGGCGCCGCGCGGCACCACCTTGACGCCCTGGTCCCGGCAATAGCGCAGGACCTCGGCCACCTGCGCGGTCGTGTCCGGGAGCACGACCACCAATGGAAGCTGGCGATAGGCGGTGAGTCCATCCGATTCGAAGGGCCGCATCTCGCGCTCATGCGCAATCACGCCTTCGCCCGGCACGATGCGGCGCAGCGCGCGGACGATCTCGTCGCGGCGGACAAGCACCGCGCCGTCCGGCACCGGCATCGACACGCTCATGGCCGTTCCTCCGAGGTCGTTGCGTCCGCCTTGTTTGCAACCGTTCTACAGCAGGACGACCGGCGCGGTAAGCGGTCGGTTGCCGCAAGGCCCGCGCGCGCTGGGCAAACTATGCCATGATCGCTATGTCAGGCGCAGCATGTCGTGATGCGCTTTCAGGAGTGGTCCATGCCGACCCGCAATATCAGCCTTACGCCCGAGCAGGACGCGTTCATCGAGAAGGCGGTGAAGTCGGGCGAATATCAGAACGCAAGCGAAGCGGTCCGCGACGCGCTGCGTGCATTGCAGCAGCGCCGGCGCGAGGACGCGCTCAAGCTGGCGGCGCTGCAGATGCAGATCAAGGCCGGCGTCGACGCGCTCGATCGGGGAGAGTACAGGGACGTCCCCGACGCGGACCTCGAAGCCTATCTGGACGGGCTGACGAACCGGCCCCGCCAGCGGAAGCGCTGAGGCGGTGGCGCGCTCACGCCTCTCGCTCCTGGCGGAAGCCGACCTTGCGCATATTCTTGTGACCAGCGCGGAACGGTGGGGAGCGGAGGGGAGGCGGCGCTATGCAGGGCTCCTTGCCGCGGCCATTCGTCAAGTCGCCGGCGACCCGCACGGCCCGGCGACGCGCGCTCGCACCGATCTTCTTCCCGGGGTGCGCAGCTTTCACGTCCGTCACGTCCGCGACGCGCCGGTGACCAAGGTGAGGCGGCCGGTGCATGTTCTCCACTATCGAACGGCCGCGCCCGACCTGGTGGAGATCGTTCGCGTCCTGCACGAGCGAATGGAACCGAGCCGGCATTTCGAAGCCGGCTCCAGGAGCAGGCGCAAAGGGCGCTTGTGATGGCCCGCGGCTCGCCTTAGGCTTCGCCGCCCGTCGACACCCGGCTCATCGCACAACCAGACACGGGCGGGGCCCAAGCCCGCCGCCTTGCGGAGTTCGAAATGATCAAGGACATCGTCGTGAATCTCGCGCTCGCCCGCGCGCACGATCCGGCCGCCGATTACGCGATTTCCGTCGCCCAGGCGCTCGACGCCCACATCACCGGAATCGTGTTCGTCTACGACCCGGTAATCTCGCCGACCATCATGGACGGCGTGTCGGCGGAGTGGATCGACGCCCAGCGCAGCGAGAGCGCGACCATGGCGCAGACCGCAGTCGAGCGGTTCGAGCAGGCGGCGGCGCGGAACGGCCTGTCGTTCCGGCACCGGGTGATCGAGGCGACGCTCGGCGGGGCGACCGACCTGTTCGGGCGGATCGGCCGGCGGTTCGACCTCGTGGTGGTCGGCCAGCGCGAGCCCGATCATTTGTCGCCCTCCGATATGTTCGTCGAGGCCGCGCTGTTCGAATCCGGACGGCCGATGATCGTCGTGCCCTACATCCAGAAGCAGGGCTTGAAGCTCGACCGGGTCCTCGTCTGCTGGGACGGCAGCCGCACCGCCGCCCGCGCGATGGGCGACGCGATGCCGCTCCTCACCCGCGCCAAGGCGGTCGACATCGTGATCGTCGCGACCGGCCGCGCCAAGAGCGACGAAATCCCCGGCGCCGATATCGGGCACCACCTCGCCCGGCACGGCATCAATGTCGACGTCAAGCGCATCGTCGCGGAAGATGTCGACGTTCCCAACACGATCCTCTCCTATGCCGCCGACGTCTCGGCCGAGCTGATCGTCATGGGCGGCTACGGCCACTCGCGGCTGCGCGAATTCGTGCTCGGCGGCGCGACCAGGGACATCCTCACGTCCATGACGGTGCCGATCCTGATGTCGCACTGACGCGCCACGCCGGGCGAAAGATGCCCATGCCGTTTGCACGCCTCATTCAGGCAGCCTTGGTGGCCGCCGCCGTCTGGCTCGCCGCGGGCCCGCTCGCGGCGGCTGAGCTCGACAAAGTGCGTTTCGGCACGAACTGGGTCGCTCAGCCCGAGCACGGCGGGTTCTACCAGGCGCTGGCCGACGGCGCCTACCGGCGATACGGCCTGGACGTCGCCATCGTTCCTGGCGGGCCGCATGTGAACAACCGCATTCTGCTGCCGGTCGGCAGGCTCGACTTCTTCATGAGCGCGAACACGCTGCAGGCCTTCGACGCGGTCGCGCAGAACGTGCCGACGCTCGTCGTCGCGGCCCTGTTCCAGAAGGACCCGCAAGTCC
>DASUPI010000210.1:0-4367 GCA_036281135.1 Rhodoplanes sp.
TCGACTCCACCTCGTCGCCGAACAGGCTGACGCGCCAGGCGCGATCTTCGTAGTGGGCGGGGAAAATGTCGATCACATCGCCGCGCACGCGGAACGTGCCGCGCGCGAAATCGGCGGCGCGCTTGTATTGCAGCGCGACCAGGTCGGCGATCAGCTGGCGCTGGTTGATGCGCTCGCCGCGCTTGAGCGTGAACGTCATCGCGGAATAGGTCTCGACCGAGCCGATGCCGTAGATGCACGACACCGAGGCGACGATGATCACGTCGTCGCGCTCCAGCAGCGCGCGCGTCGCCGAATGGCGCATGCGGTCAATCTGGTCGTTGATCGAGGAATCCTTCTCGATATAGGTATCGGTGCGCGGGATATAGGCTTCCGGCTGGTAATAGTCGTAATAGCTGACGAAATACTCGACCGCGTTGTCGGGAAAGAAGTTCCGGAACTCGCCATAGAGCTGGGCGGCGAGCGTCTTGTTCGGCGCGAGGATGAGGGCGGGGCGCTGCGTCGCCTCGATCACCTTCGCCATGGTGAAGGTCTTGCCCGAGCCGGTGACGCCGAGCAGCACCTGCGTGCGCTCGCTTTGCCCGATCCCGTCCACCAGCCCGGCGATCGCCTGCGGCTGGTCGCCCTTCGGGTCGAACTCGGATTTCAGCACGAGGCTGACGCCGCCCTCGCTTTTTTCCGGCCGCGGCGGGCGGTGCGGCGTCCACGGCCGCTCGGCAAACTCGGGCCGCCCCTCGCGCAGCAGGCGATCGAGCGCATGCTGGCTCGCAATGCCGGCGATGCCGGCGAGGCCGCCGCTCCCGGTGGTGTTGACTTCCGCATCACGCGCTCTTGCGTCCGCCAACTCACCTCTCCCCGCCTGGCGGGGAGAGAGCCTGCCCCCGACCCGATCGGGGGTCGGATCGCGGAGCGATCCGGGTGAGGGGCTGTGGCGATGATCAGCGGTCGGCTCTTGCCGCTTCCTCCCCGTTGGCGGTGACGGCTCCCTCCCCCCTCGGGGGGGAGGGTCGGGGAGGGGGGTCGCTTGTTCGTTCGGCGGCGTAACATGAGCCCCACCCCCAGCCCCTCCCCACAAGGGGGAGGGGAGCCGTTCCGACTCGGCGCCGCGCCACTCTCCCGGCGCCGACTGTCGGTCTTCGCCACCCCCGCCCGGCGCGTTCACACCACCCCGCGCGCCTTCGGCGTCCGCCCCTCTCGCTCCAGGGGAGGGTGACGTGGGCGTGCCGCCGTCCTCCTCCTCGATCCCCAACGCTTTGGCGATATCGGGGTCGAGCTCGCCCGGTCCGACGCGCCCGCCCGGCGGCTGACGGAACGGGCGCAGCGGCGATTTCGGCTCTCGCTCGCCGGTCTCCCGATAGGAGGCTTGCGGGGCCTCGGCAAAACCTTCCGTCGATTTGCGCGCGGTATGCGCGGCGGCGAAGTCGGCGCGGCGGTCGCGTGAATTGTCGGGCGGCGGTTGCAGGCCGGGTCGGTCGTCCACCTTGCTCTCATCATGCCTCTCCCCAGTGGGGAGAGGCCGGCGACGCGGAGCGTCGGCGGGTGAGGGGGTGTGTGCGTCGGTCGTTTGGCTCCCCCTCACCCGCGCCTTCGGCGCGACCTCTGCCCCCTGCGGAGAGGTGGCGATTGTATGTGAGGCAGGGTCGGAGACGGGGGTATCGTTCCGCGCAGGTTCGATCCCTGTCTGCGAGCCCACGCCGGCCGTCCCGCGCCCGATGCCCGGATTGAGCAGTTCGGCGAGCGCCGGCGCGATCGGCGGCAGGTCGGGCCGCGCCGCCTTGGCGCGCGTCGGGCGCGCCGGGTCTTTTTTCGCTGGCTTCGCGGGATCGCGTGCGCGCCTGTCCGCTCTGCCGCTCGGGTCTGAATCGTCCGCCATCGTCGCAATATGGGCGCAACCGGCCGCGCCGGAAAGGCGTGCGTTTCTCCGTTCTTGTGTGCCGGCCGTTCGCAGAGGCGGGACGGGTTATCGCTCGTCGGCGATCATCCGTGAGAGCCTGCCCGGGAGCGGCCCCCCGCCTCGCGCCTATACGCCTCCGCAACGCCGTCGGCGAACGCGTCGACCTTCCCCCAATCGGTGTATTCGACGACGGCGGACGGATCGGTCGGACCGCCGGTGATCAGCATGATGAAGCGGATGATGTGCTTGTCGAAGAAGTCGTAGCGCGGATAGTCGAGCTTCCCCGCGAAGGCGGTGGCGAGCGCGGGTTTCAATCCATTGCGGGCGATCAGCTTGCGCAAATAGGCGCTGCCCTCGGCCGTGTCCTTGCCGGGCTTGCGCGCGGTCAGATTGACCGAGGCGAGCGCGAGCGGCGGCGGGCGATGGAGCAAGGCGAAGGTTTCCACGAAACCCATCGCCTCCGGCAGATGGCGTCCGTAGCGCACCGCCAGCACCGCGACCACGAAGGCAGCCTGCGCGAGTTCAGCGGGAGAAGGCTGCGCGGCGGTGAGATCGGCGGGCGTCGCCGCAACGCCGTGCGAAGCGAGACGCTCGGCGATCCGGGTCGCGATCTTGCGGGCCTGTCCGTCCCGCGAGGCGAAATAGAGCTGCATCATCTCTCTCGAATATTGTCACGCCTGTGCGCCCGGTGTCCTGCCGCCGTGCTTGCCCGCGCGCCTATTGTCCCGATGGAGGCCGCGCCGATGGCGATGCCGCTCGGCCTCGCCCACCGCAAAGCGCTTGAGATACTCGGCGCCAGCGAGATAGGCGAGCACCAGTCCCGCAATCGCAAGAACGACGGGCCACGGCAGCGCGGTGAACCCGAACACGGCGCCGGCGGGCGAGGCCGCGAGCAGAATCGCGGCGGCAAGCGCGCTGAGCGACGTCGCGACCAGCGCCGGATGCGGCCGGCTGGTCCACGCCGGGCCCGCCGTGCGGATGAGGAAGATGACCAGGATCTGCGTCGCCATCGATTCGACGAACCATGCGGTGCGGAACAGGTCGGGCGCGGCGCCGAAGCCTTTAAGCAATAGAACGAAAATCGCGAGGTCGAACAGCGAGGACAGCGGGCCCATGATCAGCGTGAAGCGCACCAGATCGGCCATGCGCCAGGCGTGCGGATGCGCGAGGTCAGGCTCGTCCACGCGGTCGAACGGGATGCCGGTTTCGCTCAGATCGTAGAGCAGGTTGTTCAGCAGGACCTGGATCGGCGTCAGCGGCAGGAACGGGATGAACAGCGAGGCGACCGCCATCGACACCATGTTGCCGAAGTTCGACGACGTGCCCATGCGCACATATTTCATGATGTTGGCGTAGGTGCGCCGGCCCTCGGCAACGCCGTCGGCGACCACGCCAAGGTCGGGCGCGAGCAGGATCAGGTCGGCGGCGGCGCGGGCTACGTCCGTTGCGCCCTCGACCGCCAGCCCCGCATCGGCCGCCCGGATCGCCGGCGCGTCATTGATGCCGTCGCCGATGAAGCCGACCGCGTGGCCGCGCGCCTGCAGCGCGCGGATGATGCGGGTCTTCTGGTCGGGCGACACGCGCGCAAACAGGTCGGTCCGCTGCACCTTTCCGGCAAGCGCATGATCGCTCAGCCGGTCGATCTCCGTGCCGGTCAACAGGCCGTGCGCCGGAATCTTCAGCGCCTCGACGACATGGCGCACGGTCGCCGGGGCATCGCCCGAGACGATCTTGACGCGAATGCCGGCGCGTTCGAGCCGGGCTATCCCATCGGCGGCGGACGCCTTGGGCGGATCGGCGAATACGCACAGGCCTGCGAATGTCAGCCCGTTCTCGTCTTCGGGCCGCGGGCGGTCGCGCTCGCGCGGAAAATCACGCCAGGCGACTGCAAGACAGCGAAAGCCCTGCTTCAAACGCTCGTCATACAGCGCCTCGACCTGCGCCTTCGCCGCGGCATCGAACGGGCGCACCGTTCCGTCCGCGGCTTCCACTGCGGCGCTACGCTCGAATATTTCCTCCGGCGCACCTTTCACGATCAGGGTGCGAGCCCCGCCGCGCTCGGCAAGCACCGACACACGGCGGCGCTCGAAATCGAACGGCACGTCGGCGATGCGGCGCCAATCCGGAAGCTCGAGCTCCTTGGCGTGGTCGAGGATCGCGTCGTCGAGCGGGCTCTTGATTCCGGTTTCGAACCGGCTGTTGACGGCGGCAAGTTCGAGCACCCGCGGCCGCTCCGCGCCGTCGACTCCCTGATGCCCGATCAGAGTAATCCGCGCCTCGGTGAGCGTGCCGGTCTTGTCGGTGCAGAGAACATCCATCGCGCCCAGATCGTGGATCGCCGCTAGCCGCTTCACCACCACCTTGCGGCGCGCCATGCGGACCGCCCCGCGCGACAGCGTCACCGTCATGATCATGGGCAACAGTTCGGGCGTGAGCCCGACCGCGAGCGCCACCGCGAACAGGAAGGACTCGA
>DASUPI010000211.1:0-8409 GCA_036281135.1 Rhodoplanes sp.
CAGCCCTACGCGGCGGCGCTGATCGTCGGCGGCGCAGCCTTCGCAGTCGGGCTCGTGGTCGCGCTCGTCGGCATCAACCAGCTCAAGATGAAGAACCTGACGCCGAACAAGACGATCGAGCAGCTGCAGAGCGACGCGGCTCTTGCTCGCAACCAGGTGAGGTAACGTTCGATGGCAAGCACCCGAGATCTCGAATCGCAGGCGGAAAACGATCGCTCGGAAATCGCGGCGACGCTCGACGAGCTGCGCAGCCGGATGTCGACCGGGCAAATCGTCGACCAGGCCATCGCTTATGCGCGCGGGCATGGCGGCGCCGAGTTCGTGCGCAACCTTGGCGGCCAGGTGAAAACGAATCCGCTTCCCGTCGCGTTGGTCGCCGCCGGGCTCGGCTGGCTGATGGCCGGACAACGCCGCCCCGCCGCGCGTGCCTATTCGCCCTCGATCGTGCCCGGCGACGAGGCGTATTACGACAATCGCTACGCCGACAGGGCGCGCGAGACCAGCAGTGAGGTCGCCGGCGCACTCCGCGATTCGACGCACGGCGCCTTCGGCGGGGCCCGCGACAGCGTCGAGGATGCGACTTCGTCCGCGTCGGATGCGTTTGCGTCGGCGCGCGACCGCGCGCAGGACGCCGCCGCTTCGGCCCGCGACTCGGTGTCCTCCGCATACGGCGCGGCGGCCGGAGCGGTCGGGCGCGCGACATCGGCCGGGGGCGACACGGCTGCAGCCATCCGCCGGCGGGCGCACGACATGCGCGACCTCGCCTCCGATGTCGGACGCGGCACGGCCGAACGCGCGCGCCAGGCGGGCCACGGCATCGCCGAGCAGGCAGGGCGCGCCCAGAATGCGTTCTCGCAGCTGATCCGCGAGCAGCCGCTGGTCGCCGGCGCGATCGGCCTTGCGATCGGCGCGATTATCGGCGCGAGCCTGCCGCGCTCGCGCCGCGAAGACAAGGTCATGGGCGAGGCACAAGGCGACGGCGAAAGGCGCCGCACGCGAGCAGTTCGAGCATCTCGAGGATGCGGGCGGGCGCATCGTCGAGAAGGTGCGAGGCGCAGCGGAAGAGCAGGGACTGACCTCGGATTCCGCGCGATCGCTCGTGCGCGACATCGGCGCAAAGGTCTCCGCCGTCGCCGCTGCGGCCAAAGAGAGCGCCGAAGGCGAGCTGAAATCGGTCAAGGAGAAAGCCGAAGGCGAGATGACCGCCGCAACCGGGAAGACGGACGCGTCGCACGGCAAGCGTGATTGGCCGCAGCCGCACGAGGGCTCCGACGACGCGCACGTCCACGAAGCGGCAGGGCCGGAACGCTTTTCTGAAGCCGATCCGAACGAACTGCCGACGGGAACCGGCAATCCGCCCGGTCCGAGCCGGAAGACCGCCGAGCGAGTCGGCTGACGCGACAAAACGCTGCTCCGGCAAGACACCGGAGCAGCGCTTGCTGGTTACCGGGGGCGCCCATGGATTCGACCACCTTCGGGCCGCGAGGCTCTGCGTCGCTTTGGGCGCTCGGCCTGTCCGCGGCGCTGGTCGCGGCCGGCTTTCGCCGCCGCGAGGAGGCGCGCTCCCCGTCGGGGCGGCATGTGACGGCTGGAACGGAGCAGGAGGCGCCCGAGCGCGGCTGGTTCGAAGTTCTCCGGCGCGTCTATGAACGTTTCACCGAAGACCGCGTGATGTCGATCGCGGGCGGGGTGACGTTCTTCGTACTCCTTGCAATCTTTCCTGCGATCGCGGCCCTCGTGTCCATTTACGGTTTGTTTGCCGACCCCGCGTCTCTGACGGGTCAGATCGACCGCGTCGGGGATGTCCTTCCGGGAGGAGCGATCGAGGTGGTCGGCGAGCAGATGCGTCGCGTCACGTCGCAAGGCGGCACCGCGCTCGGGGCAACGTTCCTGATCAGCCTTGCCATTTCACTGTGGAGCGCGAATTCGGGCATGAAGGCGATGTTCGACGCGCTCAACATCGTCTACGACGAGAAGGAGAAGCGCGGATTTTTTCTCCTGAACGCGGTCTCGCTGACTTTCACCTTTCTCGGCATCGTCTTCATTCTCGCCGCGTTGGCGGCCGTCGTCGTGTTGCCGATCCTTCTCGGCTATGTCGGGCTGGAGTCGGAAACGGAGCAGGCGCTGCGATTGGGACGCTGGCCTGTCCTTCTGATCGGGATCGCGCTTGCGCTCGCGGCGATCTATCGATTCGGACCGAGCCGCCAGAACGCAAAATGGCGCTGGATTTCCTGGGGCAGCGTCGCGGCCGCCTTGTTGTGGGTCGCCGCCTCCCTCTTGTTCTCCTGGTACGCTTCGAACTTCGGCAATTTCAACAAGACGTATGGGACGCTCGGCGCCGCGATCGGCTTCATGATGTGGATGTGGATATCGTCGATGGTCATCCTCGCCGGCGCCGAGCTCGATGCGGAGCTTCAATGCCAGGATCCGTCCATGCGCAACCGCCCGACGGGCGGGCTCGGTCGGCAACCTTAGTCGAAATCAGCACCGTCGGCTGTTCCGGCGGAACATGGTCTAATGCGGGATGCCGGATGATTCGCTTGTGCTGGTCGCGACGCTTGCCATCTTCCTGTTTGCAGGATTCCTCAAGGGCATTGTCGGACTTGGTCTGCCGGTGTTGGCGATCGGCCTGCTCAGTCTTTTGATGCCGCCGGCGCAGGCTGTGGCGCTGTTGACCGTACCCTCGATGGTCACGAATCTGTGGCAGCTCGCCGCGGGGCCGCATCTTGCGACGCTCACGCGACGGCTATGGGCGCTGCTGCTGGCAAGCTTTCTCGCCGCGCTTGCCGGTTTGGCGACCGGGTTCCTCGTTGCGGACAAAAGCGGCTATGCGCTCGCGGCGGTAGGAGCCGCGCTCGTGCTGTACGGCGTGCTCGGACTCACGCCCCTGCACATCAAGGCGCCGGCGCGCAGCGAAGTCTGGCTCGCACCGCTGATCGGAGCCGCGACCGGGCTGCTCGCCTCCGCGACCGGCGTACTGTCGATCCCCTCGGTTCCTTATCTGGAGGCGCTCGGCTTGCGCCGGGACGAACTCGTCCAGGCGCTCGGCCTGTCTTTTTCGGTGACGACCGCCGCGCTCATGATCGGGCTTTTCCGCTACGGCGTGCTGGAGCTCTCGCTCGCGACGCTCTCGCTCATCGCGCTCGCGCCGGCGCTCGCCGGAATGGCGGCCGGGCAATGGGTGCGCATGCGCATTCACCCGCAGGCGTTTCGCGTGATCTTTTTTCTCGGACTGGTCGCGCTCGGCGTCCATCTCCTCGCGCGCACCTTCGCCTGAACGCGGCGTTCACCTTTCGGCGTCACACATGCAGCGACATCGCCGCGCCGTCACCGTTCTGCCCTGATATTGCCGTGCGGTTGAATAGAACGGAGCGCGCGACAGGAGAACGCAATGCGTCGCCGAATTCTTTGTTCTGTCATCGCCGGTTTCGCTCTGCTTTTGCTCGACCCGTTCGGCAAACCGGCTTCGGCTCAGCTCGCGCTGACGCCGGATGCGCCGGTCTCAGCGCCGTTGCCCGAGCCGGCCGTGGGGGTCACGATCGAGTGGCGGGTGCGCAACCGGTTTCGCCTTTTCCGCGAGGAGCGTGACTTTGATCGGCACGTGGAGGCGCAGCGAGGGCGCAGCGCGCTTTCCGCGGAGCAAGCGCTTGCGATGGAGACTGGCGGCCGGGGATGGGCGCGCGACATAGTCACGCGTCTGTGCATCGATTCCGCCGGCTCCGTCGTCGAGGACTGCGTGCGCGACGGCGTGCGGGAGTCCTATCTCGCTCCCGCCGATCACCATGTCGATGTGCGGCTGGACGGTTCGGTCGACGCCTCGGCGAGTTGCGCCTGGACGTTCGACGACGGCGACGGGGCGCCGCGCAGCCTGACCGTCGGATGCGACGAGCCAATCAACATACGCTTGGTGCACGGGCGGCCGACCATCGCGCTGGTCGACATGACGGCAAACGGAAAGACGAGCCGGACGAGCGCCGAGATCCTCGTGCGCGACCTTCTCATTGCCGGCCTTGGCGATTCGGTCGCCGCGGGCGAGGGCAACCCGGATCGGCCCGTCACCCTCGCAGACGAAGGCTTCTGCTTCCGCCAGTTCATCGCCTCGGGAGCGAGCGAATATTTTCGCCCGGGCCGGGCCGGCTATCAGGGTGAGAAGGCGTGCGGAGGGGGACAAAGCGAAGCCGATCGCGTCGCCTGGGCGCGGCTCGCCGCCCGTTGGATGAGCGCGCCCTGTCACCGCTCGCTCTATTCCTACCAGTTGCGCGCCGCCCTCTCGCTTGCGGTGGAGAACCCGCAGATCGCGGTGACCTTCCTCCCGCTCGCCTGCACCGGCGCGACCATCGAAGCGGGTCTGTTCGGTTCGCAGCGCGCCCGCGAGCTCAATTGCGGGACGAGCGGCACGACGTCATGTCCGGCGACGGTTCCCGGCCAGCTCGCGCGCCTGCGGGAGCTGGTCACGCGCGCGCAGCGGGCAATGCCCGGCCGAAGCCTTGATCTCCTGCTTCTGACCATCGGCGCCAACGACATCGACTTTTCCGGGCTCGTCGCCGACGTGATCATCGAGGCGCGCGCGGAGCGTTTGCTGTTCCAGCGCAGCGGCATGATTTCGAATGTCGAGGCGGCGCAAAGCGTGCTCGACGCGAAGCTCCCCGCCTTTTTCGCCAGGCTGCGCGCCGCGCTCAAACCGCTGGTCGACGGCCGCCTCGACCGGGTGGTCTACGTGTCCTACGGCAATCCGGCGCTCAATCCCGCGGGGGGCGTATGCCCGAGCGGACGCGACGGGTTCGACATTCATCCGGCCTTCGGCGTAAGCGGCGAGCGCCTGCACCGGGTCGCGCTGTTCGTCGAAAACCGATTCCTTCCCCAGCTGAAGGCGCTCGCGACCTGCAGCGGCGGCGCGCTGTGCGGCGATCCCGCCAAGGACCGGATGACATTTGTCGATGCGCATCAGGCCGGCTTCAGCGAGCACGGTTTTTGCGCGCGCTCGGCCGGCGACCCTGCCTTCGACCGCGAGTGTTTCTCCCCCAAGGGCGAGAGTTTTCCCCACGGTCCGGTCGAGGGCGCAACCGATCCGCTCCTGTGCAGCTATCGGGCGAGCGAGTTTCGCACCTACGCCCCGCGCGCACGCTGGATCCGAACGGCCAATGACAGCTACTTCGCGGCCATGACTTTTCCGGAAGGCGTCTCGGCGACGCTGCAGCCGAGCAATCTGCACGACGCGACCTGGGGCGTGCTGTCGGCGGTCTATGGCGGGGCGATCCACCCGACCGCCGAGGGACACGCGGCGATGGCGGACGCCGCCGCGGCCGCCGCGCGCGCCGTGCTGCGCCTCGCGCAACCCGTCCGCTCGATCATGGCCGAGCCGTTGCCCGACCCGCTCGCGACGGGAACGAACCCGCCCCCGGCTCCGCCGCGCTGATCACGCTCACCAAGCGTAGCGCAGCGTGCCGGTTCCGGCATAGGTCTCCGCGCGATTGGCGAACTCGCCGTCGAAACGCGCGCCGAGCGCCCAGCCGTTGAGGAAGCGCAGTTCGCCGCCGGCCGACAGAAGGGCCGAATTGGGAACGGGCGCCGCGCCGTTGACGATGAAGCTCGCGCCGGGCAGGGTCTGGAACGCGGCCGTCAGCGCCGGGTCGCTCACCCAGTCATGCGCCCAGGCCGCGCGCGCATGCAGCGCCAGCAGGGCCATGTCCGCGAGCGGCAGCTTGTGGTCGAAGCGCGCGCCGAGTTCGCTGCGCGTGTCGCTCGCATTACGGGCGTTGTAGGCGAGCCCAAAACCGCCGCCGGTCGCATCTGTCTCGCTGTAGGCCGGCGTTCGGAAGGACTGCGCCTGCACCGCCGCATAGGGCGCAATGCCGCCCAGGACGGTCGCAAACCGCCAGCCGCCCTCGAGCCTCCCGCCCCAGCTTTCGGCATCGAAGCGTGCGGTCAGGTGGTCGCGCAAGAACGCATGGCGGTCGGTCGCCATCCAGTGCTCGGCAAAGGCCAAGGCGCCGGCGAGATAGGCCGGCCCGAACCGCGTCACCCCATAAAGCGCGGCCTGGAAGGCGTCGCTATTGCCGCCGCCAAGCCCGTTGGCCAGCGACCAGTTGGTGAAGCCGCCGGCGAGCGCCAGGCCCACCGTCGTGCCCGCCCCGATGCGGTAATCGAGGCCGCCTGCGTAGCCGCCCGCGCGCGCCGACACGTCATGCGAGCCGACCCCCACGGGATCGCCCTGGGTGCGGTTCGTTCCGCCGAAGCCGCCGGCCCACACGCTCCAGCGCCGCTCCGGAAGAACGGCCGGCGCGGGCGGCGCTTTCAGCGCCATGGCGTAGGCGAGCGCGATCTCGGGCGCTTGCGTTTCCTCCGCGGCGAGCCGCAGCGGCCCGCCGCCAGGCGCGAACCCGGCCCCGCCGCCGCCGACCATGCCGGCCCCGCCATAGACCAGCGGATCGAGCATCATCGAGAAGAACTGGTTGGTCAGTTGAAATGCGCCGTACTGCGCGCCGGTCGCCGCCTCCCCCGAAAGCTGCGTCAGCGCGGTCGCGAGATTGGCTCCCGTCAGGCCGAACAGGGCGTAGAAATTGGGCGGCAACGCACGGCCATTGTTGAAGTAGCCGTTGATCGCATTGGCGACGTTCCGCTCATTGCGGGAGAGTGCGCTGGACAGGCCGAGCGCAGCGCTCAGGTTCAGGAACACGTCGTTTGCGCCATAGCTCAGATCGGCCGCGAAGCCCGCCGGAATGCCGCCGAGGCTCGCGAAAGTGGCGCCGCCAAGGCCGCCTGCAGCCGAGAGGATCATGTACTGCCTCGCGATGTAGCTGCCCGGCGCGAAACTCGCGAGCACCGCGCCACTAAGCGTGGCCGTGCCGGTGACGTTCGTGCGGTCGGCGGCCGTGGGCGAGATCTCGACGAGATAGAAGCTGCCCGCGCCGAAGGCGAGATTGCCGTTCACCGTGATCGTGCCGATCGAGTTGCCGGGCGACAGCGCCCGTTGATCGTCGTCGAAGGCAGAATGCCAACGCCGCCGACCAGCGCGCCCGCATCGACCGTGAGACCGCTCGACGTCGCGATCGAGCCGTTCACCACCAGTGCGCCCGCATCGACCGTGGTTGGTCCGGTGTAGGTGTTGATTCCGGAGAGCGTCAGCGTGCCCGCTCCTTCCTTGACGAGCGCGCCGCCTGTACCACAGCATATGCCCCCGTCCTGGATGACGCCGCTCACCTCGGTTGACAGGCCGTTGCCGCCGACGGTGATCGTCTTCGAGCCGAGGAAGAAGTTGCCCGAGCCCTCGAGCGAACCCACCGTCGTGCCGCCCGATAGGAGCGGGAAAAAATCGACCACGCCCATCCCGTTCGCAATGAGCCGCGCCGTTCCACCCGACGACACGCCTGAGAAAAAAGTTATTCCATCGTTGTTCGTAATGGTTGCGCGGCCGGCCGTGCTCGCTTCGTCAAAGTTGAGCAAGCCGTTGTTCGTTTGCTCGCGTTGCCGGCTGTGCTGTCGCCTGCGAAATAGACGATTCCGGTGTTCGCAACGGTCGAGCTCCCGGCCGTGCTCGTGTCGTAAAAGGTGAGGAAGCCGTTGTTCGTGATGCTCGCGCTGCCCTGCCGCCGCTGAACTCCAGAAAGTTGTTGTTCGTGATGTTCGCGCCGCCGGCCGTGCTGCTCTGGTTGAAAGAGAGGTCGCCATAGTTCGTGATGTTCGCGCTGCCGGCCGTGCTTTCATCGTAGAAAGCCATGCAGCAGTTGTTTGTGATGCTGGCGCTGCCCGCCGTACTGGCGTTAAAAAAAAATCAGGTCGCCGTCATTCGTGATATTCGCAGCGCCGGCCGTACTGACGTTGTGAAATTCCAGGACGCCGTTGTTCGTAATGCTCGCGCTGCCGGCCGTGCTGGCGTTAGAAAAAATCAGGTCGCCGTCATTCGTGATGCTCGCGCTGCCCCCATTGATCGCAATGCCGGCGCCGGAGAATTCGAGCATGAAAGAATTGTTGAACGTATAGTCCAACGCGCCGGGGTTGAAGGTCCAGCCGCCGATCGTCGTGTCGGCGAAAAACGAGATGCTCGACGTTCCGAAGAACGCCGTCCCGAACGGTACGCTGCCGGTGTTCCAGTTCGTGTCCAGGTTAAAGTCCGAATTCGTGCCGACCCAGATCGCCTCCTGCGACACCGCCGCGGCGCTCGTCGTAAGCGCTACGAGCGCGGCCGGCGTGGCCAGCGCCGCGAGCGCCGCGCCGGCAAGCATTCGCGCGCGGAAAGCTCGCGATCTGGGAATCTCCATAACCGCGCGGAACATGCAGTCACCACACCTGTTTGTTGTGCGGACGGACGCCGTCCAAAGGAGCAATGTTATGGCGAGAAGCCGACCCCCTCAATGCGCGTTCGTGCGTCCCCCGCGCGATTAGTCCGTTTTGTGGCTTTCGGGGTACGTC
>DASUPI010000212.1:0-3014 GCA_036281135.1 Rhodoplanes sp.
CATCGCAAATGTCAATTGCCTTGTTTCGAGATCCTGCCAAGCCTGTCTTTGCCGCCGGTCGAATGCTGCCGGGGGACCAACCCAATCCAGGCGGCGAGACTGCGGCCCGACGAGAACGCCGTCCAATCACCGACCTCAGCGTGCCCCGGCGCGACGGGTGGGCGGCGGCTTGATCAATACGAACGAAGCGCCCTACTTGTTCACCTCTCTCATTGGGAGAGGTCGGCGAGCATTGAGCAAAGCGAAGTGCAGGCCGGGTGAGGGGTTACCGACGTAGTCCTTGTTCCCTCTCACCCGAATTCCTCGCACGCAGCCAAGCTTACGCAGGCTGCGTAAACTTGCCTGCTGCGCTCGGAATCCGACCTCTCCCCACCGGGGAGAGGCGCTAAAGTGCTGAGCTGAGAACCGGAGTCATGGAAGAAGAAACATCGCCGCGCATCGCCGTCGTCACCGGCGCAGGCAGCGGCGTCGGCCGCGCCGCGAGCCTGGCGCTTGCGAAGGCAGGCTTCGTGGTCGTGCTTGCCGGACGGCGCAAGGACGCGTTGGACGAGACCGCCCGCGCGGTCGGCGCGGCGGGCGGCGCGAGCCTCGCCGTGACGGCGGACGTCGCCGACCCGGCATCCGTCCACGCGCTGTTCGCGAAAGTGCGCGAGACCTATGGGCGGCTCGATCTCCTGTTCAACAATGCCGGGATCGGCGCGCCTGCGGCGCCGATGGAGGATATCCCCATCGAGACGTGGCGACAGGTCGTCGACACCAATCTCACCGGCGCCTTCCTGTGCACGCAGGAAGCGATCCGCATCATGAAGGCGCAGACGCCGCGCGGCGGGCGCATCATCAACAACGGCTCGATCTCCGCGCATGCGCCCCGCCCGCTCTCGGCCGCCTACACCGCGACCAAGCATGCGATCACCGGGCTCACCCGGCAGACCGCGCTCGACGGGCGGGCCTATGACATCGCCTGCGGCCAGATCGACATCGGCAATGCCGCGACGCCGCTGACCGAGCGCATGGCGCAGGGTGAGGGCCTTCTTCAGCCGCACGGGCAGACGATGGTCGAGCCGCGCATGGACGCGGAGCAGGCCGGCAACGCCGTCGCCTACATGGCCAGCCTTCCGCTCGATGCCAATGTGCTGTTCATGACCGTGATGGCGACGAAAATGCCGTTTGTCGGGCGCGGCTGACGCCACCGTCGAGCGGCGGCGATAAATCGGCCGGGCCAACCTGAAAGTAATTCAGCGCGCCGCACGTCCTTTCAAAGCTTCGCAGATGTCGCGCCGCCGCCGGTCGCGGAAATTTACGGTCGTTCTGCTGATCTAAATCAAGGCGGAATTACGCGCATTGCGCCATAGAGTTCCCAACAAGGCTCGGTGCGCAGCGTCTTGCCACGGGGGTGCGTGACGCTGCGAGCCCAGCGGGCGGTTCGAGAAGAGCCGCCCGCCTTTTTTTGCGCGTTTCGCATCGAAGATGCGCGCGCTTCCCAGGACACACGCGCTTCCCAGGACAGAGGTGGTGTGGTCAGGCGCGCAGCGAAGCTGCGTCGCGCACCATACAGCTTACAGGAACGCGAACAGCCGCACCGGCGCGCCGGTTGCATCCTTGACCTTCGGAAGCCCGACCACGAGCGTCGCGCCCGCCGCCGGCGCCCGGTCGAGATTGGCGACATTCTCCAACCCCCAGCGGCCGGAGGGCAGCCAGAGATGATGGGTCTTGAAGTCGCGTGACGGCCCGTGGTCAAGCGAGAGGGTGTCGACCGCAAGCCCGGCGATCTGCCGCTCCTTCAGCAACCACTCCGTCGCCTCGGGCGCAATTCCGGGAAAATGCAGCGTGCCATCGACGTCGCGGCCGATGAACCGGGCCGGATCGTCGGTCGCGAGCCGCCCCCAGCCGGAATGCATGGCGACGCAGCCGCCCTCGGGCAAGGTCCCGTGCTTGCCCTCCCAGGCGGCGAGGTCGTCGCGCGACAGCAGATAGTCGGCGTCCTTTTCTGCCTTGGCGGAGACATCGATGACGACGAGCGGCGCGATCAACGTCGCCGCCGCGATCCCGTCCACGCTCGCACCCGTCTCCGAGAAATGAATCGGCGCGTCGAGATGCGTCCCCGTATGCTCGACGAGCTGCCACGCATACATGTTGTAGCCGTCCTTGCGCAGTTCGGCGCGGCGCTCCATCTCGATGCCGGGAACCCCGAAGAAAGTCGGGAAGTCCGGCGAGAGCGTGTGCGTCAGGTCGATCACCGAGGTGAACGGCCCCGGTTTTGCGCTCACCACGCCGGGCAAGGAAGCGACCGCCGCAGCGCCCGCCGCGGCAAAGCTCGCCCCTTGAAAGAAGCCGCGCCGCGTAAGCCGATCCCGCACGACATCCATGCAGCCGGGAACGCACATCTTGTTTCTCCTTGTCCCAGTCGCCGGTTTCCACCCTGCCTGGCCGGTCGGGCTCGAGGAACACGCTCCTCCGCCGCCGTCAAGCCGCCATCCACCAGACGCAAACAATTTCGGATTTTCGGAATTATTGAACTAATGCGCAACCGCTCCATATCAGGCTAGCATGAAACAATTTGCGCATCCGCCGCTCGACGACATCACCTTGCCCGGGTTGCTCTCGGCGCTCGCGGATCCCGTTCGTCTCACGATCGTGCGCAAGCTGTACGACAACCGGGACGGCCTATGCTGCGGCGACGCCTCGCCCTGCGGCAATCTCCCGAAATCCACGCTGTCGAACCATTTCCGCGTCCTGCGCGAGGCCGGGCTCATTCGCACGGAGAAGCACGGGTTGCAGCATATCAGCCGCCTGCGCCGCGCCGAAACCGAGAAGAAATTCCCCGGCCTGCTCAAGCTCGTGCTCAAGCTCTCAGAAAAGGACATTCGCTGATGCCTGGCCTGTTCGATCCGCTCGCCATGGGTGAGCTGACCTTGCCCAACCGCATTCTGATGTCGCCGCTCACGCGCTGCCGGGCGAGCGCGGGACGCGTGCCGAATGCGATGATGAAGGAATACTACGTCCAGCGCGCGTCT
>DASUPI010000213.1:0-8351 GCA_036281135.1 Rhodoplanes sp.
CGACCATCTTCCCGAGCACGTCCGCTTCGTGCCAATTGGCGACGAACACCGCGGTGGGCGGGATTTCCACGTTTTCGTTGACGGTCGGAAGACCACGTCGCACGATGCCGAGCGCGAAAAGGTCGATGAAGGCGTCGTCGAACGACGAAATACTGATAAGAATACTAACGAAGAACAGTAGAAATAGAAGGATCGTATCGATCAATTCGCCGAAACCTTCTGTGATTCGGTGTCAAGCGCTTGTTCCGAGAAGGCATGATGACCGTCTTGGTTCAGCGGTCGGTCTGCCTTCATCCCGTCAGCGGCTCGGCTTGGTCCAAGCTGGCGTCCGCAAGCCGGCCGAGCATCTCTGAAGCCGTCAATATGATCCCAGCGATCCAACATACGGAGACCGCACTCCAGAATATGAACGGAAGGGACAGGCGGTCGCGATCGATCGCTATCACGACGATGCCAACCATGGCGGCCAACAGGACACGCGAGTGAAATCGCGTCGGCGCCGTCCTGAGCGCCAAGTAAGACGCGAACAGGCAGCATTCGAGGAGAAGAAAAACCCCGAGCGCTTTCATGCGAGGCTCCCTAGGCCAGAAGCATTAGGCCAGCCCAATGATAAAAAACATAATACGAAATCCCGTTCCTCGCAATGACTCTCCTGCTCTAAACCGTGCATCTGTCTGAATATTCGCCTTTTAGTCGAGTGGTCGCGTGGTTCGAGGGCTTCGACCCCGCGCGTGAGCGCACGACGGATTCGAGACGACGGCACAGAAGAGTCATTGTTCACATCTCCGGCGCCTGCCTGACGACGACCCGCGTCCCGACCGGCACGCGGTCATAGAGATCGATCACGTCCGGATTGACCAGGCGGAAGCAGCCGGACGATATGGCGTGGCCGATCGTCTGCGGCTGGTTCGTTCCGTGAATACGGTAGACGGTGGCGCCGAGGTAGAGCGCGCGCGCTCCCATCGGATTGCCGGGCCCGCCCGCCATGAAGCGGGGCAGGTAAGGTTGGCGTGCGATCATTTCCGGTGGCGGCGTCCAGTCCGGCCACTCGGCCTTGCGGGAAATCTTGACGAGGCCCTGCCACTGGAAGCCGTCGCGGCCGACCCCGATGCCATACCGCAGCGCCCGATTGTTGCCCTGCACGACATACAGGAAGCGTTCGGAGGTGTGCACGATGATCGTGCCGGGCGCCTCCGCGGTGCGGAAGAATACGAGTTGGCGCTGATAGGCCGCCGGCGCCCGCTCGTCCTCTTCTCCCGGCTCATAGCCCGGCTGCTCGTCGATCTGCATCGTTTCCGGCGGCGTCGCGCGCTGGAACTGCGCACGCGACGGCGCCGTCCACGCTGCCGCCAACGCCGCTGCGACGAGGAATGACGCCGTAAGCGCCGCTGGTCTGGTCCGGTTCATGGCTCCCCACTCCTGGCGACTCGCTCTGAGCAACCGGTACATACGAATCCAACGGAATTCAGGCCGGCCGTTATCCATCCTGCTTAAGTGGGTCGGCCGGGCCCGCCGCCATCGGAATAGAGCGCAAGCACATCGCGCACGGCGCGATTGAGCGGAGTCGGCACGCCGGCCCGTTCGCCGAGACCGACGACCCCGCCGGAGAGCCACGGCAGTTCGAGCCGGTTGCCGTTTACGAGGTCATGCGCCATCGACGCCATCATCTCCGGATGGAGCGTGTCGATGAATCCGAGCCGGTCATCCGCGTAATCGTCCGGCAGGCCGACCGTGTTCGCGCGGCCGACCGCCAGCCGGGCGCCGAAAAAGCCGCCGAGCCCACCCGATCCCATCACTGCGATGCGCATGCGGTCTGCCACATCGGACCCCCCGCGGCATGCCTATCAGGGATACGCGCGATGGTCACGTCGGCCACGTTCCAAGCCAATCGGTGCTTGAAACGTTCAGGATTTCCCCCATATTGTGTCCTGTCGAACGAGGGAAGGCCGTAGCCGGCCCTTCGTCCGGTTGGGGCGCCGCAAGGGCCCGCAGGCAAAGTCGCTGAACTAGGGCTTTGAGACCATGTCGCGTGTTCCCTCGCTATCGAGTCCTTTTCTGCTGGGCTTTGACGACATCGAGCGTGCGCTCGATCGGGTCAGCAAGAGCGCAGACGGCTATCCGCCCTATAATATCGAGCGAATTGCCGGCGGCGACGGCGAGCTCGAACGCCTGCGCATCACGCTCGCCGTCGCGGGGTTCACCCGCGAGCAGCTCGACGTGACAATCGAGGAGAAGCAGCTCCTCATCCGCGGACGGCAGCAGGAGGACAAGGAACGCCAGTATCTGCATCGCGGCATCGCCGCGCGTCAGTTCCAGCGCACCTTCCTTTTGGCGGATGGGATGGAGGTATTGGGGGCGGAGTTGAAGAACGGGTTGTTGTCGGTCGATCTCGCGCGCCCGGAGTCGACGCGCATCGTGAAAACGATCGCCATCAGCGAACAAGACTGACCGGACTCGGCATGAATTTGACCCATTGTAAGGAGTCGAGGGCCATGAACCACGAATTGAACCCGCGCAGCGATCCCGCCATTTCGCCAGAGGCGCTCGCCGATCTCGGCGGCGGCCGGCTCGCTTATGTGAAGGCGATCCGCTCGGAGGACGTGCCGGCGCTGTTTCCGCAGGCGCCCGAGATCGCGCCCGGCCTCCAGCTGTTCGCGCTGCACGCGGCCGACGGCACGCCGATCATGCTCACCGACAGCCGCGAGGCGGCGGTCGCGAACGCCTGGAGCCAGGAGCTCGAGACGGTCAGCGTGCACTGAAGCGGAGAGCGCTTCGTCGGATCCGGAATCGAAATGCTCGGCCCGTGCGGCCGGGCATTTCGTATGTCTGGGGTATGGCGGCGGGGCCTGTGTGCGCGGGCTAGCCCTCGGGCCTGGACATTGCCAGAACGGCGTAGAGCGCCTCCCGGTCGCTCGAGTCGCGCAACAGGCGGGTCATGTCCACATCGCGCAGAAGGCGAGCGATGCGCGCCAGAGCCTTGAGATGGTCGGCGCCGGCGTTCTCCGGCGCGAGCAGCAGGAAAATGAGATCCACGGGCTGTCCGTCGAGCGCCTCGAAATCGATCGGGCGGTCGAGCCGCGCGAACAGCCCGAACAGCCGGTCGAGCTTGGGCAGCTTGCCGTGCGGAATGGCGATGCCGCTGCCGATCGCCGTCGAGCCAAGCCGCTCGCGCTGCATGAGCACGTCGAGGATTTCCCGCTCCGGGCGGCCGGTCAACTCGGCCGCGCGGGCTGCGATCTCCTGAAGCGCCTGCTTCTTGTTGTTGACCTTGAGCGCGGGAATGACCGCCTGCGGCGCAACGAGGTCGTTCAACGGCATGGAACCGTCCGAATCAGGGGGGAGGGAGGCTTGTGCGCCGCACAGTCGCAATGGGCGGCGGACGATAAGGACCCCTCCCAGAGCCGTCAATAGGGCCGACCTTCGCCTCGCCCGTTCCCGTTTAGAATTCAGTTAAGCACGTTCGCGGTGGCCCGTCATAGGGATTTGCGCGTTTTTGAACGCTCTCGGCGGGTGGCGGTCTCGGCGCTCTGTTCGGGGCTGGCGGCGCGGTGCGCCGAGGTCGCCAAGCGATAGTCCGCGTCAGCGCGCAAGCGCGAGCCGATCCTTGATGAGCAGGTCGCGCACGGCCTCGGCCGCCATGGGCTCGCCGAATGGATTTCCTTGCACATATTCGCAGCCGAGCTGGTGGAGCTCGACCGCATCCGATTCCGTTTCCCCCCCTTCCGCCACCACCTCCATGCCGAGATCGTGGGCAAGCCCGATGATGGAGCGCAGGACGACGGGCCGCGAGCCTTTCGCCGTCGTTCGCACGAACGACTTGTCGATCTTGATCATGTCGAACGGGAAGCGTTGCAGATAGGCGAGCGAGGAATGCCCGGTGCCAAACTCGTCCAGCGTGAGGCCTGCGCCGAGCTCTCTCAGTCGCGGAAGGATTTGTGCGGCGAGCTCGGGATTCTCCATCACCACGGTCTCGGTCAGTTCGAGCTTGAGGCTGCCGCGGACCAGGCCGGACCGCGTCAGCACCGTGCGTAAATCCTGGATCAGGTCGTGGCGCAACACCTGCCGCGACGACACGTGCACGCTCGCAAAGAGCGGAATGCGGGCCGGATTCGCGCGTTGCCAAATCGCGAGCTGGCGCGCCGTGCGTTCGAGCACGAACAGTCCGAGATCGGACATGAGGCCGATCTCCTCCGCGATCGAAACGAATTCGAATGGCGACAGGCGTCCCATTTTCGGGTGGTCCCAGCGCGCGAGCGCCTCGAAACCGCCGACCGAGCGGTCCTCCAGGCGCAAGATCGGCTGATAGAGAACGGTGATCTCCTCGCGTTCGAGCGCGTGGCGCAGCTCGGTTTCGAGCGCCAGCTTGTCGGTCTTGCGCGCTCGCATTGCCGGCTTGAACACCTCGATGCGGTCGCCGCCGATGCGCTTGCCATGGAACATGGCGAGTTCGGCATCCTTCAGCAGGTCCTCGCCGCGCTGCGGCTGCCCGTCCGACAACGCAAGTCCGATGGAAGCGGTGAGATTGATCTCGCGCTCGCCGAATGTAATCGGACCGTTGATCGCTTTGCGCATGGTCTCGGCGAACGCGATAATCCGGCCGGCCTCCTTCTCCGATACGAGGATCAGGCCGAACGTCTCGCCGGACAGCCGCGCCAGCGTGTCCTGCGGCTTGAGCAGGCGCGCAAGCCGGCGGGCGAGCGTGAGCAGGATCGAATCGCCGACCGCCATGCCGACGGAATCGTTGACCTGCTGGAAACGATCGAGATCGATCACCATCACCGTCGGCCGAACGCCGCTATCTCTCGCGAAGCCGAGCACGGCCTCGAGTCGGTCGAGCAGCAGCTGGCGGTTCGGCAGGCCGGTCAGATTGTCGTGCACCGCATCGTGCAACAGCCGTTCTTCGGCGATCTTGAAGCCGGTCACGTCGGTCAGCGTGCCGACCAGGCGCACCACCGCTCCGTCCGATCCGACCACCGGCCGCGCCTTGAGCTCGAACCACAGAAAGTGCCCGTCCGCCCCGCGCAGCCGGAAATCGAGGACGAGACGGCCCCGCCGCTGCTCGATGACCCGGTCGAGCGCCGAGCGGAAGCGGTCGCGATCCATCGGATGCAGCACCTCGAGCCACTGCGCCGCCGGTCCCTCCAGCGTTCCGCGCGGGAGCCCGAGCGCGTGTTCGGTCTCCGGGCTCGTGAACACCTTGTCGGCGGCGACATCCCAATCCCAGATCAGGTCGCCGGCGCCGGTCAGCGCCAGCGCGCGTCGCTCCATGTCGGACACGATGCCGTGCGTCACGCCGCCGGCAAAGGCGTGCTGCATCACCGTGAAACCGATCAGCATGACGATCAGCACAAGGCCGCCGAGCAGCGCCGGGCCGACAATGTCGTTCGTCACCGCGCCGGTCACCGTCATGCCGGCTGCGAGCACCCACATGAGGAACAAAAACCAGGTGGGGATGAGGAGCACGGCGCGGTCGGAACCGCGGGTCGAAAGAAAGACCACGAGGCCGAACCCGGCGGCGGCGACCAGCAGCAGCGAGAGACGGGCGATCCCCGAAGCGATCGGCGGATCGTACAGCGCGACGGCCACGAGCGCGGCGAGCGCGATGATCCATCCGATCGCCACATGCGCGTAGCGCACATGCCAGCGGCTGAGATTGAGATAGGCGAACAGGAACACGACGAGCGTTGCGGCGAGGATCGCCTCGGCGCAGGCGCGCCAGATGCGCTCGGCCCCCGCCGACATGTCGAAGATTTTCGCCCAGAAACCGAAATCCACCCCGATATAGATCAAGACCGCCCAGGCGAGCGCCGCCGCCGCGGGAAACATCACACTGCCCTTGACCACGAACAGGATGGTCAGGAACAGCGCGAGCAGGCCGGCGATGCCGATGACGATGCCGTGGTAGAGCGTGAAGCTGTTGATCTTGTCCTTGTAGGCCTCCGGCTCCCACAAATAGATGTGCGGCAAGCGATTGGTGCGCAGCTCCATGACGAAAGTGACCACGGCGCCCGGATCGAGCGTGACGCGGAAAATGTCGGCGGTCGCGCTGTCCTGGCGCTCGGGCCGGTCGCCGGCGCTCGGCGTGATGGTCGCCACCCGGGAGAGCCCGAGGTCCGGCCAGATCAGCCCCGAGCCGACCATCTGGTAGTGCGGCACGACGATCAGGCGGTCGAGCTGCTCGTCGCTCGGATTGGCAAGCGCGAAAACGAGCCAATTGTTGCCGCCCTCGCGCGCGCGCACCTCGATGCGGCGGACGATGCCGTCGGGCCCGGGCGCGGTCGACACTTGCACGCGGTCGCCCTCGGTCTGCTGTCGCTCGACCGCTTCGGTGAGGTCGATCGCCGGGACGTCGCGGCGGACAGTGACCGCCTGCACGGCCTGCGCGGCGGTCGCCGCGCCCAGAACGAGGAGCAGAACCGCCGCTGCGAATGTGGCGCGCCTCAAGCCTAGACCTCCAGCCTGGCGCCCCCGCCGGCCGAGCGAGCGGTAAATTGACCTTATGGCGACAAGATGCTCCATCATCCGGTCAGATCGTCAGCACGATCTTGCCGATATGCGCGCTCGATTCCATGCGCGCATGCGCCTCCGCCGCCGCCGTGAGCGGGAATGTCCGGTCGATGACCGGCCGCACGCGGCCCGCCGCGATCAACGGCCACAACTTCTCTTCGATCGCGCGCGCTATCGCCGCCTTTTCGGCCACCGAACGGGAGCGCAGCGTCGAGCCGGTATGGTGCAGGCGCTTGAGCAGAATGCGGCGGAAGTCGACGCTCGCCCGCGGCGAGCCTTGAAAGCCGATCTGCACGATGCGGCCCTCGATGGCCGCAGCTTCGAAATTGCGTTCGATATAGTCGCCGCCCACCATGTCGAGGATGACATCCGCGCCGCGCCCGTCGGTCGCGCTCTTGGTGGCTGCAACGAAGTCCTCTGACTTGTAGTCGACGGCGAGGTCGGCCCCGAGCGCGCGGCAGGCGGCGCATTTCTCGGCCGAGCCGGCCGTCGTGATCACCCGCGCGCCGAAGGCCTTGGCGAGTTGGATCGCGGTCGTTCCGATCCCGGAACTGCCGCCGTGCACCAGGAGCGTTTCGCCGCTCTTCAGCCCACCACGCTCGAACACATTGTGCCAGACGGTGAAGAACGTCTCCGGAACGGCGGCGGCTTCGACGGGAGTGAGGTTTGCCGGAATGGGCAGCGCATGGCTCTCATGCGACAGGCAGTATTCGGCATAGCCCCCGCCGATGACGAGCGCTGCGACGCGGTCGCCCTCGCGCCAGCGCTGAACGCCCGCGCCGCACGCCGCCACGCGTCCGGCGATTTCAAGACCTGGGATGTCGGGCGCGCCCTTGGGCGGCGGATAGAGGCCCTGCCGCTGCATCACGTCCGGGCGGTTGACGCCCGCGGCCTCGACCGCAACCAGGATCTCGCCCGGTCCGGGGCTCGGAACCGGCCGCTCTTCGGCGACGAGAACGTCCGGGCCGCCAGGCGCGCGAATGCCAATGGCGGTCATGCGGGCCGGAATGGGGGTCATCGAATGGGTCCTGGTCGATGCGGGTCGCTTGTCTTAGCGCATTGGGCCGTATGCTCAAAACCCGGCGGCGGCGGAGGTGACGACCGGCGCGCCGGCGGCTAGGTTCGCCGCCATCCGCAGGAGGAGCGCCATGCCCGTAATGGACGAAGACGATCGGCCGAAAAAGAAGATCGCCCACGAGATCGGCCAGGATCTCGCTTTGTTGTCGGTCGAGGAGCTTGCCGACCGGATCGCACTGCTGCGCGAGGAGATCGGCCGCCTCGATGAGGCGTTGGCCAAGAAACGCGCCTCGCGCTCGGCCGCAAACCAGTTTTTCAAGCGTTGACAGGCGCTTGATCGCCGCTTGCGGTGGGGCGCAGGGCGTTTGCGTGCGACCTTAGGACGGCGTTAAGCTTTCTCGATTACTACTCGACTGTCCGTCCATGGTTGGACGTGAGTGGCTCCCGTCCACTCTGTTGACGCCTCCCTGTTAAACACTTCTAAGCCGCCGGCGACGGCGGCTTTTTTTTGCCGCACAACTCTCGCTGCGGCGGAAACTATGTATTCAAGTTCCTATTGCCGCTGCTGGACTCCCGTCGATCGCGCGAGTCATAATTTGCCTGCACGAAGGGGTCGCCATGGCCGGCAGCATGAGTAGTGAAGGGGGCCTCGTCGCGTTCGGCGAGCGGCTCGCGGCGTCGGAAGCCTTTTCGGCGCTTTTCCGCGACGGCATGAAGCTCGTCGAACAGACTGCGGCCTATCTCGACGGGCCGGGTCGCCAGGAATCGAAAAAGCTCGCGCGTTCGGCGGCGCTGTCCTATGCGACCGAGAGCATGCGCCTCACGAC
>DASUPI010000214.1:0-3513 GCA_036281135.1 Rhodoplanes sp.
TGAAGGGTCAGGCTGTTCATGCCTCACCCCCGCATCGATGCCACCACGTTCCCCCATTCATCAGCACCGTCCTCTTGCTCGTTATAGCGTTCGAGTTTGTCGGCCGCCCGCTCTTCGGCCGCGTCGCGATTGATGTCGTTGCAGTTGAGGGAGGTCGCCCCCTCGGCCCGCTCGTGGAGCGCCCGGATCACGCTCGCAACGCCATCAAGGCGGTCAGCGAGCGCGACCGCGTCGTCCGCCCGCATGCGAATGACCAGATCATCCGCCGAGCAATGTTCGCACAGCATCTCGCGCTGCTGGGCGACGTGATCGCGAAACGTGCCCGCGACGCCTTACAGCCAGCTGGATAGGTAGCGAGCGGCTTTGTCGCGCTTCATGTCGATGTTTGGGATAACGCGGTTTCGCGGGGTCATCGCTCGCCCCCTTCCGTGCGGTAGAAGCGCGGCCAGCTCGGCTGTGCGAGGCGAGGCGCGAACGCGGCGATGTCAGGGAAGCCCCGCGGACCGGGCTCAGGAACGGCGTAATCCGGCCACAGACGCGCCGCAATCAGCACAAGCCCATCGCGGAGCGGAATCCATCTTGCGGCGCGGCTTGGCCTGTGCGATTGTCCTGGCGCGCATTGACGATCTCTCTTGTAATTGCCGCCGTTCCGGTTCCCAGCCGGGACGGCGGTTTCATTTTCGGGGTCAGGTGGCCCGGTCCGGTTTGACAGTGCGCCCGAAAGCCTATGAGAACCAACGGGCGGCTTGAGCGCTGTTTTACAGACTAAGTATTTGTGAATACTGCGCCGCGCACTCCGGGATGGTTTCGCACGTAACGTGTAGGCGTAATTGAGGCGGCTCCGGGGCGCGGGCGAAAACGCCTCGGCGCCATTGATCCGCTTGCGTTTTTCGCCGAGAACCAAGTGTGTACCAAACGTTTATTCATGGACTTGCGGCGGCCGGCATGGTTTCGTCGCACGACTCGCAAATGCCTTTCTGATGCTACAACCTGCCGAGACATGAAAACGATTCGCAAAGCCGTGATTCCGGTTGCTGGCCTTGGCACACGCTTCCTGCCGGCGACCAAAGCAATCCCCAAGGAAATGCTGCCGGTCGTCGACCGGCCGCTGATCCAGCACGTCGTCGACGAGGCCCGCGAGGCCGGGATCGAGCACTTCATTTTCGTGACGGGCCGCAACAAGGGGGTCATCGAGGATCATTTCGACCGGCAATACGAGCTCGAAGTCACGCTCACCGAACGCCGCCGGTTCGCCGATCTCGAACATCTCGAACGTGACCTGCCGGTTCCCGGCCAGACGAGTTTCACCCGCCAGCAATCCCCGCTGGGTCTCGGCCACGCCGTCTGGTGCGCGCGCGACATCGTAGGCGACGAGCCCTTCGCGCTGCTCCTGCCCGACGTGCTGGTGCAGGCCGAGCGCGGCTGTCTGGGCCAGATGATGGACGCTTACGGCGAGATCAATCAGGCGGCGAATGTGATCGCGGTGGAGGAGATGCCGCCGGAGCGGGTGCACGAATACGGCGTGGTCGGCGCCGGGCGGCAGGTCGGCACGGCCTTCGAGATCACCCAAATGGTCGAGAAACCCGCGCGCGGCAAGGCGCCATCGAACATGATCATCACCGGCCGCTACATTCTGCAGCCGGAGATTTTCCACCTCCTCGAAAACCAGAGCTGGGGCGCGGGCGGCGAGATCCAACTCACCGACGGGATGATCCGGCTCGCGCAGAATCAGCCCTTCTATGGCGTGAAGTTCGAAGGCCGCTCGTTCGACTGCGGCTCGAAGACCGGGTTTCTCGTCGCCAATATCGCTTATGCTCTGGCGCGGCCCGATATCGGCCCGAAGCTGCGCCATAAACTCGAGGAGTTGCTCCGCGAGTGAGCCGCGGTGCATTCCGAGACCCGATCGGGGTTGCAGACGGACGCGAATGCGCGAAGGTGACGTCGCAGCTGTTGCGTGCGCCACGTTGACTCGTCGCAGTTGCGGACCGCATCGAGCCGTTACGGCCGATGGGGGTTGACGCCGCCGCGTAAGCTGTTCACTTGAGATCCGATTTGCGTTCTCGGCGGCTCTTGTTCAAGGACCCTGCCCGCCCATTGGAGCATTGTTTGCGAATGCCCGAGTCGATCAAGCGTGCTGCCGACCAGTCGCACGAGCCCAATCATGAACTGATCGACTCGGGCCTGCGAGCGCTCGACATGGAGGCGAACGGCATCGGCTCGCTCGCCGCCGCCATGCAGAACGGGTTGCGCACGCCCTTCATCGCGGCCGTCGAGTTGATCCGCGGCGCGCGCGGTCGCGTGGTGACGAGCGGGATGGGCAAGTCCGGCCATGTCGGGCACAGCCTCGCCGCGACGATGTCATCGACGGGAACGCCGGCGATGTTCGTGCATCCGGCCGAGGCCGGGCACGGCGACCTCGGCATGATCACGCCCGACGACGTGATTATCGCGCTGTCCTGGTCCGGCGAAACGGTCGAACTGAAGAACCTGATCGACTATTCGCGCCGGTTCCGCATCGGCCTGATCGCGATGACTTCCGAGGGCGCGAGCACGCTCGCGCAGGCCGCCGATGTCGCTCTCGTCCTGCCGCAGGCGCGCGAGGCTTGCCCGCATAATCTCGCGCCCACGACCTCATCGCTGATGCAACTCGCTTTGGGCCACGCCCTCGCGATCGCTCTGTTGGAAAGCCGCGGCTTCACGCCGCTCGACTTCCGCATCCTGCATCCGGGCGGGCGGCTCGGCGCGGCGCTCACCTTCACCCGCGACCTGATGCATGCCGGCGACGCCATGCCGCTCGTGATGCTCGGCCGGCGCATGTCGAACGCGATCATGGAAATGTCCACCAAGGGATTCGGCTGCGTCGGCGTGGTCGATCCGGGGGGACAGCTGGTTGGCATCGTCACCGATGGCGATCTGCGCCGTCATATGCGCCCCGACTTGGTCGACCTGCCGGTCGAGCTGGTCATGACCGCGCGTCCGATCTGCGCCAAGCCCGAGCAGCTCGCGAGCGAAACGCTGCAATTGGTCAACGCCTCGAAGATCACCGCCGTTTTCGTGATCGACCGGGGCAGGCCGATCGGCATCATCCATTTGCACGATCTGCTGCGCGCGGGAGTGGCGTGAGGCGCCGCTCTTCCCTGACAAGTCAGGCGCCGGATTAGCGGGGAAGGCTGCGGGTCAACATCCAGTGGATCGCCTGCGTGCGACTCGGCAGGCCGAGGCGCGCCAAAAACCCCGGAGACGTGGATCTTCACCGTATTCGGCGAAATGGCGAGCTCGCGGGCGATCTGGACATTGCTCAAGCCCTTGGCCATGAGCTCCAGCACCTCGCGCTGCCGCTTGCTCAGCACGGGCCCCGAACTGCTCCTCGCGATCGGCGCGAAGGCAGTATCCGTGTCGGCGGACAATCGCGGCGCCCTTCCCTCGGCCGCCGTCTTGCGATCCTGGAGGAGCGCGTTGAACAGCCCGCCGAACCGATCGGTGAGGATCACCGGTTCGCGGTTTTCCGCCTCC
>DASUPI010000215.1:0-3390 GCA_036281135.1 Rhodoplanes sp.
GTGTTCTGAGTGCTTCAGCGCTGCTGTTTGCGTCCTTGGTGCTCGATGAAGCTTCGGCCCAACGCGGCGGGCGCGGCGGTGGCCTGGGGATGGGCGGCGGCGGGGGTGCTTTTCGCGGGGCGGCGATCGGCGGCGGTGGTGGCTTTCGGGGCGGCGGCCTAGGGTAACCGGCATGAGGCCCTCACCTCGCCATCGCGAGATTCGCCTGCGATACAGCCTGGCATGAGCTGATCGTTGGAGGTGAGGCGATGGCAAATGCCGTGCTTGATGCCAGGCAGGAAGGCGACTCGTATCGTCGTATCGAAGTGATCACCGGGCAGAGCCGGCGACGACGGTGGACGGCCGAGGAGAAGGCCCGGATCGTCGCGGAGAGCTTTGAGACGGACACCAACATTTCCGAGGTGGCTCGGCGCAATGGCGTCGCCCGTGGGCTGCTCACGGCCTGGCGACATCAGTTTGCAGCGACGGCGCGCAGCAAGGCGGCAAGCTTCGTGCCGGTCCGGATTGTCGAGGAGAGCGGTGGCGGGACAACTGGCGAGCCGGACCATGCTGCGCCGGCGCAGACGAGGCTGCTGGAGAAGGTTCTGCCGGCGAGGGCCGGTGGAATGATCGAGATCGAGGTGAGCGGGGCGCGCGTCCGGGTCGAGCCGGGAGTGGAGTTGAAGACGCTCTCGACGGTGCTATCGGCGCTCAGAGGCGGCCGGTGATCGCACTACGGGCCGACCTCAAGGTCGTGCTGGCGACGCAGCCGGTCGACTTTCGCAAGTCGGTGCACACGCTGTCGGCGCTGGTGAGCGAAGCGCTGCACGCGAACCCGTATTGCGGCGACGTCTTCGTGTTCCGCAGCAAGCGCATGGATAGAGTGAAGCTACTGGCCTGGGACGGCAGCGGCATGGTGCTGGTGACGAAGTGGCTGCACCAGGGGCGCTTCACCTGGCCGCCGATCCGCGACGGCGTGGTCCATCTGAGTGTGACTCAGCTCGCGATGCTGCTCGACGGGCTCGAGTGGACGCGGGTCTCACCAAAGCCTGTGAAGCAGCCGGCTCTTGTGGGGTGAGGTGCGGATTTTGCTGGAGCATAGGGTGCGCGGATGTATCGTCTGGTCATGGCGATTCGCCCCGAAGCTCTCCCGACCGACACCGCAGCTCTGACCGAGATGGTGCTCGCGCTCGACGCCGAGAACGAGAAGCTGCGCGTGGCGATGCAGACGCTCAAGGACATGATCTTCGGGAGGCGCTCGGAGCGGCTTGCGGTGCTGGTCGCCGAGCAGTTTGCGCTCGAGCTGGGCGATCTCGAGACCGGCGTCACCCCGCCGGAGGCTGCTAACGATGATGCGCCTGCGGCGAAGCCGTCTGGCAAAGCGCTGCGCAAGAAGGCGCGCCGCAACATTGGTGCGCTGCCTAAACACCTGCCGCGCTGCGAGCAGGTGCTGGAGCCGGACACGACCGGGTGCCCGTGCTGCCGGGGCGAGCTTCACAAGATCGGCGAGGACGTCAGCGAGGTGCTGGACGTGATCCCGGCGATCCTGCGGGTGCTGCGCACGATCCGTCCCAAATATGCCTGCCGCGACTGCACCGATGGTGTGGTGCAGGCGAAAGTGCTGCCGCGCCTGATCGAGAGCGGCATGGCGTCGACAGCGCTCGTGACCCATGTGGTGGTCTCGAAGTTCGCCTGGTATCTGCCGCTGTACCGGCAGGTGCAGATTTTGGCCGGCCAGGGCGTCCATCTCGACCGGGCGACGCTTGCGGGCTGGGTGAAGCGTGCGGCCTGGTGGCTCAAAAGCCTCTATGACCTCCAGCTGCGGACGATTCAGGCAGCACCGCGGGTGTTCTGCGACGAGACTCCGATGCCGGTGCTCGACCCTGGGCGACGCCGCACCCGGATCTGCCAGTTCTGGGCGCATGCGATGGACGATCGCCCGTGGGGCGGGCCGGCGCCGCCGGCGGTCGCCTATGTGTTTGCCGACGGGCGCGGCACCGACGCGATCGCCGGACAGTTGGCGGGCTTCTCCGGGATTCTGCAGGTGGACGGCTATGCCGCCTACAAGGCGCTCGCCCGCGGCCATGTCGGCACGATCCAACTCGCTTTCTGTCTCGCCCATGCGCGACGCAAATTTGTCGAGGTGTACAAGACGACGAGCTCGCCGTTCGCGCACGAGGTAATCGAACGCCTGCGGGCCATCTATGCCATCGAGGCAGAGATCCGCGGCAGCAGTGCGGAGCAGCGGCTGGCCGCCCGCCGTGCCAGAACCACACCGCTGATGGAGGCGCTCAAAGCGCGACTGACCGAGATGATCAGCCAGCTCTTCTCCCAGTCGAAGCTGACAGAGGCCATCAACTATGTGCTCAATCACTGGGAGGGACTGACGCTGTTTCTCAGCGATGGCCGCGTCGAGGTCGATTCCAATACGGTCGAGCGTTCCATGCGCCCCATTGCAATGGGCAGACGCAACTCATTGTTCAGCGGCAGCGAGGGCGGCGCCGAGAGCTGGGCGATCCTGTCGTCGATCGTGAACACAGCAAAGCTCCATGAACTCGATCCCCAAATCTATCTGACGGACGTGCTGGAGCGAATTGTCTCCGGGCAAACCAAGAGCCATCAGCTGCACGAGCTGCTGGTCTGGAACTGGAAGGCTGCCCGTGAGCGAGCTGCACAGGCCGCGGCATGAATCCAGATCGCCATTCCGAATCGCCGGCGATGGCGGCAGCCGCTAAGCCGCTCGCGGAGCTCGAGCGATGGCTGCAGGACCGCGCCGACCGGCATCCTGTCGCCGCCAGCATCCCGATGCTGGATGGCTACGTCGCTGCGATCGTGGCCGGGCCAGTGTCGATTGACCCACGCGACTGGATCTGTCCGCTGCTCGCCGTCGATGCCGATGCCTTCAATCACGGCGGCACCTCGGAGTTTACGGCGATCCGCGCTGTCGCGCGGCGCCACAACGACATCAGTCGCGTTCTGACGACCACCCCGGATCGGTTCGAGCCAATGCATCGGCGCAAGCCCAATGGCGAAGTCGATCCGCATCCTTGGTGCCGAGGATTCTACGCTGCCATGCGGCTCCGGATGTCGGATTGGGCGCCGCTGCTCGATACCAGCGACGTCAACCATGCGCTGCTCTTGCCCATCTTGCTGCACTGTCGTGACGACCAGGGGCGTCCGCTGCTCGGACCACCTCGGCGGGGCCGCGAGACTAGGGAATTTCTGCGCAACGCCCACAGCGATATTCCAGCCGTCGTCGAGGCCATGCGCCAATACTGGATGCCCACCCGCTACGCCCGCGCGAGCTGATTGCGGCCTACGTGGGACCTCGTACCGGTTACTCACTGTCAGTGAGCGAGGTGCTGCACGCCAACCCGTATTGTGGCGACGACCAGCGAGCGCATGGATGAC
>DASUPI010000216.1:0-6455 GCA_036281135.1 Rhodoplanes sp.
TCGGCGTCGACCTCTCCCCGCCGGGGAGAGGTGAACCGTTGTGGCGCACGACAAAGCATTTCTGGTTGTTGCGGATGGTCGAGCGGATCACTTCGTCCGGAATGGCGAGGAACGCGGGATCGAACGATCCCATCAACACGACCGGCCATTCGACGAGCCCGGCGACCTCGTCGAGCAAAGCCTCGTCCTCGACGAGTTCGAGCCCTTGCGCAAAGGCGAGCTGGCGGGCGTCGTGCAGGATGATGTCCTTGCGGCGCGCCGGATCGAGCACGACTTTCGCCCGTTCGAGCTTGCGCACGTAATCGTCGAAATGCTTCACATGGAAGGTCTTCGGCGCGAGGAAGCGGTGCCCGCGCGTCGTGTCGCCGGCGGCGATGCCGTCGACCGAAAACGGCACGATGTCCGGTTCCTCGGTCTCCGGCCCGAAAGTCGCGACGATCGCATTCAGCGGGCGCACCCAGGTGAGCCGGCCGTTCCCCCAGCGCATCGACTTCGGCCAAGAGAAGGTGCGCACGACGATGGGCAGCATCTCGGACAGCACGTCGAGCGCCGGGCGGCCCGGCTTCTCCACCAGCGCGACATAGAAGTCGCCCTTCTTGGGGTCGCGTTGGATCGACGCCTCGGCGAGCGAGCCCAGTCCGGCGCTCCGGAGAAAGCCCTGCACCGCCGCGTCGGGCGCGCCGACGCGCGGTCCCTTCCGCTCCTCCCGCAGGTCCGGCTGGCGGGCGGGAACGCCCTGCACGAACAAAGCGAGCCGCCGCGGCGTCGCGAACGCCTTCGCCCCTTCATAGACGAGGCCCGCCTCGACCAGCCGCTCGGTCACGAGCTTGCGCAAATCCTCCGCCGCCCGCGCCTGCATGCGCGCCGGGATTTCCTCGGAGAACAGCTCAAGGAGAAGGTCGGGCATGGCGGAGTTGTCGAAGTTCCTGAAAACCGAATCCGCTCGAGCGGATTCGCCACAATCTTGTCCCCTCCCCCGCTTGCGGCGGGGAGGGTTAGGACACCTTCTCTTCCCCTCCCCCCGCTTGCGGTGGGGAGGGGTTAGGGGTGGGGGGACGTGAAACTCGCGTCTCCTCGATCGTCGCGCATATCGCCGTCAACACCGCTTCCAGATTATTCAGCACATCATTGTTCCAAAACCGGAGCACACAATAGCCCCGTCCGTTGAGATAGGCCGTTCGAGCCGCATCGCGTGCGGCCTGTTTTTGCTCGGCATGTTGCCCCCCGTCGAGCTCGATCACGATGCGCAAGTTATGCTCCGAGAAATCCGCGAAGTAGGGTCCGATCGTGGCCTGGCGCCGCCAATGCGATCCGGACTTCGGCAGACGCCGCAAATGCCACCAAAGTTTTCGTTCGGCGTCCGTCATGGCGCTTCGCAATGACCGGGCGCGCGGAACCCGCATGTCCTTCGGCCGAACCTCACCTTGCGAGGACATAGTCGGTTCTCCCCCCACCCCCGGCCCCTCCCCGCCGCTCGCTCCGCTCGCGGGGGGAGGGGAGAAAGCGGCAGCCGCCGAAACACGGGCGCCGCAAGCATGCGGAATAGCGGCTGCGCGCAGGAGCCTCCCCTCACGCGCCGCCTCCTGCGGTCGCGAGCCATGCCTCCCCGCACGCCTTCGCGAGGTCGCGCACGCGCAGAATATAGCTCTGCCGCTCGGTCACCGAGATCACGCCGCGCGCATCGAGCAGGTTGAACACATGGCTCGCCTTGATGCACTGGTCGTAGGCGGGCAGCGCCATCAGATGCCGGCCCTTGGCGCCGTCCCCCCACCCCGCGTCGAGATATTTCCGGCAGGCGCTCTCGGCCATGCGGAACTGCTCGAACAGCATGTCGGTGTCGGCGTGCTCGAAATTGTGGCGGGAGAATTCCTGCTCGGCCTGCAGGAAGACGTCGCCATAGGTAACGCGCTTCTCGTCGTCGCGGCCGTTGAAGTTGAGATCGAACACGCGGTCGACGCCCTGCACATACATCGCGAGCCGTTCGAGCCCGTAGGTGAGTTCGCCCGAGACGGGCGCGCATTCGAAGCCCGCGACCTGCTGGAAATAGGTGAACTGCGAGACCTCCATGCCGTCGCACCAGCACTCCCAGCCGAGCCCCCAGGCGCCGAGCGTCGGACTCTCCCAGTCGTCCTCGACGAACCGGATGTCATGCAAGGCCGAATCGATGCCGATCGCGGCGAGCGATTGCAGATAGAGGTCCTGGATGTCCGGCGGCGAGGGCTTCAGGATCACCTGGTACTGGTAATAATGCTGCAGCCGGTTGGGGTTTTCGCCATAGCGTCCGTCCTTCGGCCGGCGGGAGGGCTGCACATAGGCGGCATTCCACGGGCGCGGCCCGAGCGCGCGCAGCGTCGTCGCGGGATGGAACGTGCCGGCGCCCACTTCCATGTCGTAAGGCTGAAGGACCACGCAGCCGTAATCGGCCCAGTAGCGCTGCAGGGCGAGGATCAGGCCCTGGAAGGAGCGCTCCGGGCGCATATGCGGCGGCAGTGAGGAGGACGCCATGGCGGATGAGGTTATCGGCAACGGACCGGACGCGGTAGTCCGACGGCGACTCCGAGTTGCGAACCGGACCCGCTCCGCCCGACCCCGCTTAAGGGAGGCGAACCGTATCGGCGGGGTGCGCGGGGGTCAAGCCAAGCGGGCGCCGGCGGGCCGCGCCCGCTTCGACCGCCCGCTCTACTCCGGCCGGTAGACGCCGGTGCGCGGATCGCGGCGCAGCTTGGGCAGTCGTTCGCGCTCGACCGTTTCGGGCGTCGCTTCGGGCACGCGGTCAAGCTCGGCATTGATGCGCCGCCATTCCCTGACCAGCACCCGGGCCAGCGCCGCCGCCCCCAGCGCACCGAACGCCGCGGTGATGACCGGCGGAATCGCGAATGGCAGCATGGGTTCTCTCCCCTGGTTTGGGGGTCTCTGGCCTAGAGCCCGTACCGGGCCCAGATCGCCCGCGTTTCGAGCGCCGAAATGACCTCGTCTATCATGGTACGGTCGAACAGGGCATTTGTTTCACCCCAGACGCCCGGCGCCCGCCGGCCGAACAATCCGCGTTCGGGCGTGATCAGCGGCGTGACCACCTGTTCGCCGAAGCGCTCGCGCAGATAGGACCGCAGATCGCCGATCCAATCGACGAGCCCATGACCGAGCGCCGTCGGGGCAGTCCAATACTCGCCCGAGAACACGGTATTTTCCGGGCCGGTGAGGCGCGCGCCGCGGCGGGCGCGCACGAGATCGATAAAGACGCGGTGGATTTCGTTCTGCATCGTCTTGATGCGCTCCACCTCCTCGGGCTTTTCCGGCAGGAACGGGTCGAGCATCGCCTTGTGCTCGCCCGCGGTGTAGATGCGCCGCTCGATCCCGAGCTTGCGGATCGCCTCTTGCAGGCCGAACGAGGCCCCGATCACGCCGATTGACCCCACGATCGAGGTCGGGTCGCAGACGATCTCATCGGCGGCGCAGGCGATCATGTAGCCCCCGGAGGCGGCGACGTCTTCGACGGCGGCGATGACCGGCACGTCCTTCTCGTCGGCGAGTTGGCGGATGCGCCGGAAGATCAAATGCGACTGGGCGGCCGATCCGCCGGGCGAATTGATCGCGAAGGCGACCGCCTTGATTCTGCCGATCCCGAACGCGCGGTCGAGCGCGCGCGCAAGCCCCGCGAGCGTGATGCCCGGCCGCAGCGGAGTGGCGAATCCGATCACGCCGGTCAGCCGGATCACCGGAACGATCACCGCATCCGCCCGCCACCGTCGCGGGAGAATCGGACTGACCAGACGCTGGATGCCCGCCAGTATATCGCGCAGCGGCGCAGGCTTGGTCGGTTGGGACTCGGTCCTGGTCGGGTCGGACATGCAGACGGCCTCGTTTCGCGCGGCATTCGCCGCCACTGAACTCACCAAGCGGAAAACCGCTTTCGGTTTCACCGGCCCCGAACCGGCTCGTTTAGGCCGCCCCGACCTTCGGCTCAAGTTACCCTTTATTCACCGTAATCGGGTTGAGTGAACCCGGCCGCTTGTCAACTCGACGTGACCGGCAGGTCGGCCGCGAACTGTTTACCGCATGTCGCGTTACTAATCGCCGTTCCGATGCGATTCGGCCGCGCCAGCCGGATCGTCGCATGCCGCAAGAGGTTTTCGATGGAAATCAAGGTCATCATGCTTGCCAGCCTGTTCAGCATGATCGCCGCGCTCTATCACCTGTCGAACTGGCGTGTCGCCAAGACGGACGAGTGAGGCCATGTCCATCGGCTGATCCGCAGCCGGCGGGCTGCTCCTGATCAATCTGCGGCAAGCGGGAGCGGCGATCCCGAGCGCAGGATGGCCTCCGCTTCGGCTGTCGGAACGTTTTTCTCATTGTTGAGCATGAGCGGCGGCAGGATCGCAAGCGGGGCGCGGCTGCTCTTGACGGCGCGCACGAGGATACGGATCGCGGAAGCGCCCGGTTTGGCGTAGACGGGCAGAACGGCGATCGCCCCGAAGCTCTTGCCGAGAGCGGCCAAGACTTCGGCGAGCCGCTCGGCCGGATAGATCAGCGTAAGCACCCCTTCAGGACGAAGCAGGCGCGACGCCGTCTGGGCCCATTCCGCGATCACGCTGCGCTCGGCCATGTGGGCGCGTCGGCGCTCCGGATCGGGGGACGGCGGTCGCGTCGCGGCATCATGGAAGGGCGGATTCATCAGGACGCGGTGCGCGATGCCGTGGCCCAATTCGTTCGCGGCGAAAACGGCCGCAGGCGCCATGACGTCGAGCGCAACGGTCGCGACGCGGTCGCCCAGCCCGTTGCGGTCGGCGTTGACCCGCGCCGCCGCGGCAAGCAGCGGGTCGATCTCGATCAGGGTCAGTCGGAGTTTCGCCACCCGCGATGCGAGCGCCAGCCCGGTGGCGCCGACGCCTGCGCCGAGCTCGATGACATGCTCCCCCGCGCGCCCGCCGGTCGCCGCGGCGAGCAGGATGGAGTCATGGCCGAAACGGTGACCGCGGCGCGGCTGTACCAGTCGCAAGCGACCGTCCAGCACGGCGTCGTCGCTCCAGGTCTCGTCGAGTCCCTCAAGTGACATCGCGCCACAGTTCGTGACCAAGGCCGGCTTCGCGCAACAGAGCGCGCGCCGGCTCCAGGTTCTCGTCAGGAACCAAAACCCGCCGCGGCAGAATCCCGATCGATCCCTCGAGCACGCTCATGTTCTGGTCGAGCACCCAATGGGGAATCTCCGCCGCCTCGAGCAGGGTGACAACGGCGGATACTAGCACTGCGTCGTTGGTGCGTACGATCTCCTTCACGAGCCCTGTCGCACTCCCTGTCCGGGGCGTCCCGTTTCTGTCGGCCCGTTTGGCGTTGCCTGCGCGAGATAGGCGAGGAGCTTCATCTCGCGGCGGCCGCGCGTTACGGTATCGAGGATCAGCCCGCAGGCGATCGCCACGAAGGCGAGGATCATCAGCCCGGTCGACAGCAGGGCCGTCGGCAGGCGCGGCACGACGCCCTGCGCGAAATAAGTGATGAGGATCGGCACCGAGAGCGCGATCGCCACGGCGGCGATCGCGACGCCGAGCGCGGAAAAGAACCGGAGCGGCCGTTCCGAACGGTACAGCTTGGCGATCATCGCGAGAATGCGCAACCCGTCCCGCCAGGTGTTGAGCTTGGAGGCCGAGCCCTCCGGCCGCGCGTAATAGGGTGTCGCGATTTCGGCGACCGGCAGCTCCAATTCGAGCGCATGGACCGTGAGCTCCGTTTCGATCTCGAATCCGCCTGACAACACCGGGAAAGATTTGACAAACCGCCGCGAAAAGACGCGATATCCGGACAGAATGTCGGTAAAAGTCGCCCCGAACATCCACCGTACGAACCCGGTGAGCACCCGATTGCCGAACCGGTGACCGCGTCGGAAAGCGGCGGGCGCCTCCTCGACGCGGGCGGCCACCACCATGTCGAGTTGCTCCCACACGAGCTTCGCGATCATCGCGCGAGCGCTCGGCGCATGATAGGTCGCGTCCCCATCGACGAGCAGGTAGATGTCGGCCTCGACGTCGCGGAACATGCGCCGCACCACGTGGCCTTTGCCCTGCTGCGCCACGCAGCGCACGATTGCGCCCCCGGTGCGCGCGACCTCGACCGTGCGATCGGTCGAGTTGTTGTCGTAGACATAGATCGCGGCGCCGCTCAGCGCCTCACGGAAGCCGCGGATCACCTGCGTGATCGCCGCCTCCTCATTGTAGCAGGGCACCAGCACGGCGATGCGCAGGCCGTGCGTTTTCGCCGCGGCCCGCGCATCGTCCTTCGCCACGAGCCCCGTCACGATCATCCTCCTCGGCGGCCGCGGCGCAGGTCATCAGCGGCAAACAGCGCACTTGTCTCGCAACCCTAGCATTTCTATTTTCCATGGTCGCCTTGTCGCGGCTTCGGAGCACTCCGCTTGGCTGTCGTAATTCCCTTTGAAACTCCCGCCGACGCCACCATCGACGGGC
>DASUPI010000217.1:0-5117 GCA_036281135.1 Rhodoplanes sp.
GATCGACAATCCTCCCGTCAACGCGATGGATCGCGCGGTGCGGGCCGGACTCGAAAAGACCTTTTCCGACCTGAAGGGCCGGCCGGAGATCAAGGCGATCGTGCTCGGCTGCGCCGGCCGGACCTTTGTCGCCGGCGCCGACATCAAGGAATTCGACAGCGGGATCGGCGAGCCCGGCTTCCACGAGGTGCTGCGGCTGATCGAGGACAGCGCCTGCCCGGTGGTCGCGGCGGTGCACGGCACCGCGCTCGGCGCCGGGACCGAGCTCGCGCTCGCCTGCCACTATCGCGTGGCGGACAAGAATGCGCGCTTCGGCCTGCCGGAACTGTCCCTCGGCATCATTCCGGGCGCGGGCGGCACCCAGCGCTTGCCGCGCATTGTCGCGCTTTCAAGCGCGCTCGACATGATCCTGTCGGGCAAGCCGGTCGCCGCCGCGGCGGCGCGCGAGATGGGGCTTGCCGACGCGGTCGTCGAGGGCGACGCGATCGGTGGGGCGGTCTCGTTCGCGCGCGAGCTCGCGGCCAAGGGCGCACGCCCGCGCCGCACCCGCGAACAGCCGGTGAAGGGCGCCGAGAACGCGGACGCCCTCCTCGAGGACAAGCGCAAAGAGGTGGCGCGGACGATGCGCAATCGGCAATCGCCGCTCGCCTTGATCGACGCGCTGAAGGCCGCCGCGCATCTGCCGTTCGACCAGGGCCTGCAGGTCGAAGGGGAGCTGTCCCGGCAACTCGAGCAGGCGACCGAGTCGCGCGCGCTGCGGCATCTTTTCTTCGCCGAGCGCGAGGTGCGCAAGATTCCCGGCATCGCCGGCGACGTGAAACCGCGCGCAATCAAGCGGGTCGGCATTGTCGGCGCGGGCACCATGGGCGGCGGCATCTCCATGAGCTTCGCCAATATCGGCGTGCCGGTCACCGTGCTCGACGTATCGCAAGACAATCTCGACACCGGGCTTGCCCGCATGCGCAAGAACTACGAGCGCTCGGTCAGCCGCGGCAGCCTGAAAGCAGAGCAGGCGGACCAGCGGCTCGCCTTGATCACGCCGACGCTCGACGCCGCCAAGCTCGGCGACGCCGATCTCATCATCGAGGCGGTGTTCGAAAACATGGCGCTGAAGAAGGACATTTTCCGCACGCTCGACAAGGTCGCGCGGCAAGGCGCCATCCTCGGCACGAATACCTCGACCCTCGACATCGAGGAGATCGGCGCCGTCACCGCGCGGCCGCAGGACGTGGTGGGGCTGCATTTCTTCAGCCCGGCGCATGTGATGCCGCTCTTGGAGATCGTCCAGACGAAAAAGACGTCGCTCGACGTGGTCGCGACCGCGCTGGATGTCGCCAAGCAGATCCGCAAGGTCGGCGTCGTCGCGCAGAACAGCTACGGGTTCATCGGCAACCGCATGATGGATCCTTACGCGCGCGAGGCCGAGCACTGCCTGCTGGAAGGGGCGACTCCCGAGCAGGTGGACGGCGCGCTGCAGGATTTCGGCATGGCGATGGGAATCCTCGCGGTGTTCGATCTCGCCGGCGTCGAGGTCGGTCCCTCGACCCGCCGCGAACGCCGGCATCTCCTGCCCAAGGACCCGGGCTTCTATCGCTGCTCGGACATGCTGGTCGAGCGCGGCTGGCTCGGCCAGAAGACCGGGCGCGGCTATTACCGCTACGACAATCCGGCGCACAAGCGCACGCCCGATCCGGAGGCGGCCGAGATGTTCTGGGCGGAAGGCGAGCGCCTCGGCGTTGCGCGCCGCAATCCCGATCGGCGCGAAATCCAGGAGCGCTGCTTCTATTCGATGATCAACGAAGGCGCGCTGCTGCTGGAGGAAGGCGTGGCGCTGCGGGCGGGCGACATCGACGTGGTCTATGCCTCCGGTTACGGCTTCCCGCGTTACCGGGGCGGCCCGATGTTCTACGCCGACACGATCGGGCTGAAGGTCATCCACGACCGCATTCTCGAATTCAAGCGCATCCTCGATCCGCAATACTGGACGCCTGCCCCGCTCCTCGCCAAACTCGCGGCGGAGGGCTCGACTTTCGCGCAATGGGATGCGGGACGGCTGTAACGAAGGAAGACGAGATGACTGGAGCCTTTATCCCGTACGGCGTCTACTGGTCGACCCCGTTCGCCAAATGGCAGGGCGCGCTCGCCAACCTGCACAGCCTCAAGCTCGCGGCGCGCACCGGCAAGGCGGCCCTGGAGGCGAAAAAATTCCCGCAGGAGGCGATCGATCTCGCCATTCTCGGCGTCACCAATCCGCAGAAGAGCAGCTTCTACGGGCTGCCCTGGGTGACGGCCATGATGGGCCTCGAGAACGTCACCGGCCCGACGGTGCAGCAGGCTTGCGCCACCAGCGCGCGCGCGCTGCAGATGGCGGCGCAGGAGGTGGCGAGCAAGACGGCCAACTGCGCGCTTGTCGTCACGACCGACCGCATGTCGAACGGCCCGGTCGTCTACTATCCCGATCCGACCGCGCCCGGCGGTCAAGGCATCAGCGAATCGTGGACGCTCGACAATTTCGCCTTGGATCCGCATGCCGGCAACGCGATGGTGGACACCGCCGAGAACGTGGCGCGACGCTACCAGATCACCACGGAACAGCAGCACGAGGTGGTGCTGCGGCGCTATCGGCAATACGAGGATGCGATCGCCAACGACCGCGCCTTCCAGCGCCGCTACATGGTGGATGTGCCGATCACCGACGGAAGTTTCCGCAAGCAGTTCGGCGTCCTGTCGGCCGACGAAGGCGTGTTCGCGACCTCGCCGGACAAGCTTGCGAAGCTCAAGCCGGTCAAGCCGGGCGGGACCGTCACCTTCGCGAGCCAGACCCATCCCGCCGACGGCAATGCCGGCATGATCGTGACGACGCGCGAGCGCGCCCGCGAAACCGCTTCCAATCCCGCCGTCGAGATCGAACTGCTCGGATTCGGCATGGCGCGCACCGAGAAAGGCCACATGCCGATGGCGGTCGCGCCGTCCTGCCGGGCCGCGCTCGACGCGGCCGGCCTTGCGATCGGCGATGTCGCCGCGGTGAAAATGCACAATCCCTTCGCGGTGAATGATGTCGTCTTCGCCAAGGAGACGGGCTTTCCGCTCGACCGGATGAACAATTACGGCTGCTCGCTCGTCTGGGGCCACCCGCAAGGACCGACCGGCATGCGCAGCGTCATCGAGCTGATCGAAGAACTCGCGCTGCGCGGCGGCGGGGTCGGCCTGTTCGGGGGCTGCGCCGCCGGCGATTCCGGCATGGCGCTCCTCCTGCGCGTGAGCGATGCGAAAGGAACCTGAGCAGCGCGGGCTGCGTAACCGAAGGAGGCGAGGACAGCACGCTTGGCCTCGACGGCACGAAACGCGGTGGAAGCGATGGAGGCGCGCGGCCAGACCCGTGCGGACGCGGCTCTCTTCGGTTATCGTGACGCGGATTGGTTGGATTGCCGGTCTGCCCGAAAGGGCGGGACGGCGACGCAAAAAAACAAAAACCAGAACAACAACAAAGGAAACGACGATGCCCCCGGGAGTGAACGATCATGCCCAGTCAAGCGCAGCTCGCGCACGCCTATGTTTCGCCGGCGCTGGCGCCGGTGCGACCGATCGATTTCGCGCCGGTCGACCTGATACGAACCGACGGGCCGCACGGGGCGGTGTCGCTGCGCACGAGGACTCCCCTCTCCCCGCATGAGCCCTCGCTCGTCCGCGTGTTTCGCGCCGCGGTCGAAACCGCGCCGTCGCGCGTATTCCTCGCCGAGCGCCGCGGCGACGGGTGGCGGACGATCACCTATGAGGAGGCGCGCAGCGACGTCGACGCGATTGCAGCCGCGCTGATCGAGCGCGGCCTCTCGGCCGAGCGCCCCGTGATGATCCTGTCCGGCAATGCGATCGATCACGCTTTGCTCATGCTCGCGTCCATGAGCGCCGGCGTTCCGGTCGCGCCCATCTCGGCCGCCTATTCGCTGCAGAGCCAGGACCACCAGAACCTCAAATACATCTACGACCTGCTCGACCCCGGCCTCGTCTATGTGTCCGACACCGCCCCCTTCGCCAAGGCGCTCGCCGCGCTCGACCTGTCGCACGCCGAACTCGTCGCGAGCGCCAACAGCGCCAATCGCGACACCGTCACGCCGCTCGCGGCGCTCGCGTCGCGCCCGGGACCGGCGCTCGAGGCGAGCGTCGCCGGAATCGCGCCCGACACGATCGCGAAAATCCTGTTCACCTCGGGCTCCACCGGGCTGCCCAAGGGGGTGATCAACACCCACAAGATGCTGACCGCGAACCAGCAGGCGATCGTCCAGGTCTGGCCGTTCCTGCAGGATCAGCCGCTGGTGCTTGCCGACTGGCTGCCGTGGAACCACACGTTCGGCGGCAACCACAACTTCAACATGGTGCTGCGCAACGCCGGCACGCTGTATATCGACGCCGGCAAGCCGGTGCCGGCGCTGGTCGGGGAGACCGTGCGCAACCTGTCCGAAGTCTCGCCCACCGTCTATTTCAACGTGCCGGCGGGCTATGCCGCGCTCCTGCCCTATCTCGAAAAGGACGAGGCGCTGGCGCGCTCGTTCTTCTCCCGGTTGCGGCTCATTTTCTACGCGGCGGCGGCCCTCCCGCAGGATTTATGGACGCGGCTCGAAACGGTGGCCGCGCGCACGACCGGCGAGCGCATTCCCATGACCTCGTCCTGGGGCGGCACCGAGACGGCGCCGCTCTCGACGTCTGCGCATTTCCTGATCGACCGCGCCGGGGTGATCGGCGTGCCGGTGCCGGGCGTCGAGCTGAAGCTCGTGCCGACCGAGGCGAAGGTCGAAGTGCGCGTGCGCGGGCCGAACGTCACGCCCGGCTACTGGAAACGCCCCGATCTCACCAACGAAGCCTTCGACCAGGAGGGCTTCTACCGGCCGGGCGACGCGGTGCGTTTCGCCGATCCCATGGATCATGCCAAGGGACTCCTGTTCGACGGCCGGCTCGCCGAGGACTTCAAGCTCACGACCGGCACCTGGGTGCATGTCGGATCGCTGCGGGTCGGCGCCATCGGCGCCTGCTCGCCGGTGCTCCAGGACGCGATCGTCGCCGGCGCCGACCGCGAATTCGTCGGCCTTCTCGCCTGGCTCAACGTCGCCGGCTGCCAGGCC
>DASUPI010000218.1:0-4924 GCA_036281135.1 Rhodoplanes sp.
GAAAGCTTTCACGTGTCCCTCGTGCAAGCAGAGAAGGCGCCGCGCCGAACGCCCGCAGCACCGGATCGCCGCTTACCGTCGGGTCGGCCCTTAAAAAAGGCACTTCGTATTGACGAGGAGCGTCATTCCGTCGATCTGGAACTCGCTCGACAGGCTCCGCCCGAACAGGCTCAGCCACTTCTCCTGCGCCTCGTAGGCAAGCGCCTCCCGCTCCTGCGGACAGGCATAGGTCAGGCCGGCGGCGTTCTGGAGGTGGTGAACCGCCTCGTGCACGAGGATCGACAATTCGGCCGGCGTGATCCCCTGCCATCCCACCGGGAGCACGATCGTCCTCGTTTTATCCTCGTAGACAGAGACGATCGAGCTTTGCTGATCCGGACCAAGCGCGTCGTCCTCGACAGCGACTTCGCGCCGCCGTTCCGGATTGAACGCTCCGTAGCGGATCGACGCGATCTCCCTCGGAGCCGCAAATCTGACCTGCGGGAGATCGTAGTTCGCCGGAAGACCATAGTTGGCCGAAAGCCAAGTTATCAGCGCCATCAGCAGGGCTTGCATGACTGTCTCTCTCCGATGCCAGGGTCACTGGCTTGCAATGAATGGGACTCATCGTTGGCCGCATGCCTGAGCTTGCCGCCCGTGCGATGATTCGTGCTTCGTAGTTGTTGGCGGGTCGAAGGCGCTGGCTCCAGATATGCGTCGCGCGCAACGACCCGAAGCGGAGCGTCAGCGGTCGGTCCCCGGTCCCGCCACCGCATCGTCGATAGCGTGTTCTAAGCCGCCATCAGTAGATCTGGCCCTTGGCCTGCTCGAACCACCGCTCCTCCTCCGAAGGCGTTGGCCGATAAACCGTGGCGCCGCTGGACAGCGCGCTTTCCAGTCCGCTCAAACTGCTCTTGCGATCCAGCGCCGCAGCTCCGACAGCAGAAGCGAGCACGGAAGCCGAGAATGACGGCGATGACTTCTTTACGCATGGCCAGTCTCCGACTGCTCGTCCCCCATGTCCGCCACCGTATGGAAGCCGGCCCCGGTCCTGTATGAACTAAATCACCCTCGTCGTTCTTCACTGATCAGCCGGCGCCGCCGCGCCCCATCGATCGGCCGAGAGCGGACCAGGATTAGCCCAACGGTATTCGCCCGTGCACCGTCCGCGCGGCGGGCGCAGCGTTTACACAGGCGCGTCATGAAGCTCGTTTTAATTCGCTCGGCAGCGACGCTGCGAACTTGCGTTCGCACGATCCTATGCCCGGGCAGTCTGCTAACAGCAGCTGAACTCACGAGCATTTGCTTCGGTCGCTCTTGCCGCAACCAGCACGCGAGGCTTATCGTCCACTGTTAACGGTCTCTTGCGGCGGGGACGACGTGAATGGGGAGTTGAAGGCGACGCACACAAACATCGAGGTGCGATGCCCAAGTTGCGGCAAGCCCAACCGTGAAGACAAGAATTTCTGCGGAGATTGTGGCGTCGCTCTGGTGCTGAAGTGCCCCAGTTGCGGCAGCCAGAATTCTGCGGCCAAGCGGTTTTGCGGCGATTGCGGCGCAGCTTTATCGGACAGCCCCCCTTCCCCCGAACCCGTCCGACCGGCGATTTCCCGATCGCTCATGGAGCGGGAAGCGGAACGCCGCCAGCTGACGGTGCTGTTCTGCGACCTGGTAGGCTCGACCGCGCTTTCCACGCGACTCGACCCGGAAGATTATCGGGCCATCATCGCCGCTTATAACAAGTGCATCGCTCAGGTGATCGCCGGACACCAAGGAGTCATCGCGCGCTACGCGGGTGACGGCGTTCTCGCCTATTTCGGCTATCCCACCGCGCATGAGGACGACACCGATCAGGCGGTGCGCGCCGGGCTGGCGCTGATTTCCGCAGTGGCGAAGCTGCAAGACAATATCCAAACCGCGCTGCAGGTCCGCGTGGGAATCGCAACCGGCACCGTCGTCGTCGGCGATCTGATCGGGGAAGGCGCGGCCCAAGAACAGGCGGCGTTCGGCGAAACACCGAATCTCGCCGCTCGCCTGCAGATGTTTGCCGAACCGAGCACGGTGGTGATCTGCGCGAATACACGGCGCATCGCTGCGGGGCAGTTCGAATATCGCGATCTCGGCCTCATCCCGCTCAAAGGGCTGGCGGAGCCGGTGTCGGCCTGGCAGGTCCTCAAGACGACCGAAGTGGAAAGCCGCTTCGCGGCGCGGCACACCGCCAAGGTCAAGCCCCCGCTTGGTCGCGACGAGGAAATGGACATCTTGCAGCGCCGGTGGCGGCGCGCAACGCAGGGCGAAGGCCAGGTCGTCGTTCTCACTGGCGAGCCGGGGATCGGAAAATCGCACATCGCGCTTGCCATGCAGGAAATGATCGAGCGCGAGCCGCACATAACGCTGCGCTATTTCTGTTCGCCGCATCACACCAACAGCGTCCTCTTCCCGATCCTTGCTCACCTGAAGCGGGCCGCGGGTTTCCAGCGGGGTGAGCCGCCTGCGGAAAAATTGGCCAAGCTGGAAAGCCTGCTCGCACGATGCGCCGCGCAGCCGGAGCAGACGGCGCTCCTCGCCGATCTCCTTTCGCTGCCGTTGAACGAGCAGCAGCGCCAGCGCAATCTGACGCCGCAGAAGCGCAAGGAAATGACTCTGGCGGCGCTCTGGAGTCAGGTTCACACGCTGGCGACGCAGCAACCCACTCTCGTCACTTTCGAGGACGTCCACTGGATCGATCCGACATCGCTGGAATTCCTTGCGCTCGCGGTCGAACGGGCCGCCCCCATCCGGGCGCTTTTCTTGATCACCGCGCGGCCGGAGTTCGTCGCGCCATGGCCTGGCCATTCGCATGTGACGACCATTCACCTCAGCCGGCTTGGCCGTCGCGACGGAATCGCGCTGATCGAGCGGGTTGCCGGAGGCAAGTCGCTGCCGGAGGCGGTGATCAGCGAACTGCTGACACGAACCGACGGCGTGCCTCTGTTCGTCGAAGAACTGACCAAGACATTGCTCGAAAGCGGATTGCTGCAAACCCGCGATGACCGCTACGTGCTTGACGGCCCGTTGCCGCCTTGGGCGATTCCCACCACCTTGCAGGGGTCCTTGCTCGCGCGCCTGGACCGCTCGGCCTCCGCGAAAGAGGTGGCCCAGACCGGGGCGGCGGTCGGACGCGAGTTTTTCTACGAACTTCTCAGCCTGGTTTCGGCGCTGCCGCACGACAGGCTGGACGAGGCGCTCGATCAGCTCATTCGGTCGGAATTGCTGTTTTCCCGCGGCGAGAAACCGCACACCGTCTACACCTTCAAGCATGCGCTCGTGCGCGACGCGGCCTATGCGGGGCTGCTCAAGACCCGGCGGACGCAATTGCACGCCGCGATCGCCAACGCCTTCGAACAGCACTTCCCGGAACTGATCGAGGCCCAGCCTGAAACTCTCGCATGGCATCTCACCGAGGCCGGCCTCGTCAAGCGAGGCGCCGAGTACTGGCTGCGGGCCGGCCGAAATGCAGCTTCGACCTCGGCCAATATCGAGGCCACGGCGCATCTGCAGCGTGGGATCGAGGCCGCGAGGCGTCTCGCCAACGGTTTGGAAAAAGACAGATTGGAGCTTGACCTGCAGTTTGCCCTCGCGCCCTGCCTGATCGCGACGCAAGGTCCGGCCTCGACTTTGGCGATGGCGACGTTCAGCGGGGCGCGCGAGCTGTGCGAGCGGCTCGGCAATCCCCCGGAATATTTACACGTGATGTTCTGGCTCGCGACCGCGGCCGTCATCCGCGGCGAACTGGTTCGCGCCAACGAGACAGTCGTCGATCTGATCGCCCTCGCCGAACAGCGCAACGACCGGGCCGCGCTGCTCAATGCGCGGCGCGGTCACGCGATGATTCTCCTTTTCCTCGGAGCATTGGCCGAATCGCTCGACGAATGTCGACGCGCCATCGAGCTCTTCAATGCGAGCAACGAGGCCCAGAAGCTGGCCGCGCGGGACGCCGGACAGGACGCGGGCGCGGCGGCGCGGGCCTTGTTGTCCTGGGGCTTGTGGCTGCATGGCGACGTCGACGAGGCCGTCGCGCAGCTTGCCGTCGCACTCGAGCGCGCCGACGCCGTCCAGCACCCCCATACCCAGGCCTATGTCACTTATTATGGCTCGATCCTGCACGCGCTGCGCGGGGAATGGTCCGTTGCCCAGAGCTACGCCGAGCGCTGCTTCGCGCTGTCCGACAAGCACGGCTTCCGCCAGTGGCGCGGTCTGTCGCGCGCCATCCGCGACATCTGCGCAGCGATGATGGACCCATCGACGAATGCGTTCGACGATGTGACGAGCGCGCTGAGCGACTATCGCAAAGCGGGCTATCAGCTCGGCATAACGTCGCTGTTCGTGCTCCTATGTCCGGCCCTGCTGGCTGCGCGGCCAGCCGCGAGCGGCGCTGGACATCGCCGAGCAGGGCCTCGCGATCGCCAATCACAACAACGAACGGGTGTTCGAGGCCGAGCTGCACCGGCTGAAGGCGCGAGCGCTCCTGGCGGACCGCACGCCCGATGCGCGAGCGCAAGCGCATGCGCTGCTCGGCAAGGCGCTGTCCATCGCCGGCACGCAAAACGCCCGCTCGCTCGAGCTTCGCGCCGGCGCCGACCTCGCCACGCTGTGGATCGATGAGGGCCGGTTCGAAAAGGCTTTCGATCTTCTCGCGCCGATCCGAGCGCAGTTCACCGAGGGCTTGGATACCCACGACATCCGACAGGCGAAGGCCCTGCTCGATCAGCTGCTGTGACGTAGTTCACACCCGCGTTGCGTGTTGTCGGTTAACTTTGGTTGAAAACTCGGGGAGATGCGGACATGCCGAAGAGAGCGATAGCGCTGGCGGGCGGCGGACCTGCGGCAGCGTTGCATATCGGAGCCCTGGAGTATCTCAGGGAGCAGGGAATCGCGTTCGACAAGCGAGACGATGTCTGGGCCC
>DASUPI010000219.1:0-5393 GCA_036281135.1 Rhodoplanes sp.
GTCGCGCTCGCGCGTCAGCGTCAGCCGCTCTTTCTTGGTGTAGGCCTGCGCCTCGCCGGAACTGAGCATCTCGTCGAGCTTGCGCAGGCGCTTGATCGATTCGGAGATGGTCTTCCAATTGGTCAGCGTGCCGCCGAGCCAACGCGAGTTCACGTAGTACTGCGCGGCGCGCTTGGCCGCATCCGCGACCGCGTCCTGCGCCTGGCGCTTGGTGCCGACGAACAGGATGCGCCCGCCGTTCGCCACGGTGTCGCTCACCGCCTGCAGCGCGCGATGCATCAGCGGCACGGTCTGGGCGAGATCGATGATGTGGATATTGTTGCGGGCGCCGAAGATGTAGTCGCGCATCTTCGGATTCCAGCGGTGCGATTGATGGCCGAAATGCACGCCAGCCTCGAGCAGCTGGCGCATGGAATAGTCGGGCAGCCCCATTAGGTCTTCTCCGGTTGTTCCGCCGCGGGTTTGCGAGCCATTGGCTTCGGCTTCAGGCTTCCGAGCCCCCGGGGCTTTCGCCGGCGGGCTTGGTGCGCCTTTGCTTCGGCCGCGAGCTTGTGAGCCTGCGGGCTAGTCCGCCGCGGATCTTCTGTGAGCTTTTTTGGAACGATCTGCGATCGCCGAAAAAACCACCGGACGGCGTTGAGCCTTGATCCGCGTGTGAGATGGGTGGTTTATAGGGATGCGGGGGCGGAAGCGCAACGGGGTGGCGACGCAGCGCTTCTCGACACCTCTCCCCGCAAGCGGGGAGAGGTGAAGTCATTCACGCGCGTGCGGTTGCGCACCTATGCATGGAAGCACTCACCCTGAGGAGCCCGCAGAGCGGGCGTCCCGAAGGACGCGCATGGGCACTGCCATGCCATCATGGTTCGAGACGCGCAGCTTCGCTGCGCTCCGCGCCATGAGCGTGGAAAACCGGCTTGAAGCGTCGCTTTCGCGCGCCGACGATCAGGCGCTGCGGCGGTGCAGGCGCTTGAGGCGAAGCTTCTGGTAGGCGGCGATCTCGCGGGCGCAGGGCTCGTGGCGATCGAACGTCAGATGGCTGATCGAGGTAAGGATTTCGCCGCGGCCGTTCGCGGCGCGACGATCGAGCCGGCAGACGATCCCGCCTTCGTCGCCGAGATAGTGCACGCCGGTGACGCGGCATTCCTGCGGAATCTCGGCCTCCGAAGACTGCTCCTTCAGCGCCGCAGCGGCCTGCGGGGTCAGGCTCGCGAGAATCGGCAGGTTTTCTTCCAGTTTCACCAGCAGGCGACTCACCTGCTTAAGTTCATCGACCACGGGACCAGCCTCTCTTGTTCTTGTTGAAGGTCGTGCAGTTTATCCGATTCGAGGGTCCCGGGCGGGGCGCCCTTACACGGCATCCACAGTCACGACGCCGGGCACGGCCTTGATCGCGCCGGCGATTTGCGGGGATATCTTGTAGCGGCCGGGGAGCCTCACCTCAACCTCATTGTGCGAGAGGAGAAGCACGAGCGTCACCTCCCCGTCCGCCCGGTCAGCTTTGTCCCCTCCGTTCGCGCCGCCGGCCTTCTCCGATGAACCTGCTGCCGGCCCGCCGCCGTTTGAGCCGGCGGGTGGGCTGCGGGCGGGCTCCAGCCGCTGGGCGAGCGCCGGCAGCGGGCTTTCGTCGCTCAGAACGACCCGCAGGCCCGATTGCAGTTTCGCCGCCGCCTCGTCGAGCGGCTCGCAGGTCTGGATGCGCGCGCGCACCTCCTCGCCCTGCGCCTCCGCCGTGAGAAATAGGATCACGGCGGCGCCGGGCTCGAGCAGATCGCGGTATTGCTGCAGGCCCTCGGCGAAGATGACCGCCTCGTAATGGCCGGACGGATCGGACAGGCCGATGATCCCCATTTTGTTGCCGGTCTTGGTGCGCCGCTCGGTGCGCGACAAGACCGTCGCGGCAAGCCGGCCCGCGGTCGCCCCCGCCTTCACCGCGCGCGAGAATTCGGCCCAGGACTGCAGGCGCAGCCGTTTGAGCAGATGCGCATAGTCGTCGAGCGGGTGGCCGGAGAGAAAGAAGCCGATCGCCTCATATTCGCGCTGCAGCCGCTCGGCGGGCAGCCAGGTCTGCGCCGCGGGTATGATAAGCGCCTCTTTCGCCCCGCCTCCGCCGAACAGCTCCGACTGTCCGCTCACGACGGCATCATGCGCGCGCTGCGCGGCGGCGAGAATCGCATCGACCGCAGCGGCTGCGCGGGCGCGATCGCGTTCGAGCGGATCGAACGCGCCGGCGGCGGCAAGGCTTTCCAGCACGCGCTTGTTGACCGCACGCGGGTCGATGCGACGGGCGAAATCGGCGAGGTCGGAGAACGGGCGCGCGGCGCGCGCCGCCACGATCGCCTCCACGGCTTGGCGGCCTACGCCCTTGAGCGCGCCGAGCGCGTAATGGATCGTTTCCCCCTCGACGTCGAAATCGACCCCCGAAGCATTCACCGAGGGCGGCGCGATCTTGATGCCGAGCCGCTCCGCTTCGGCGCGGAAGTCGGAAAGCTTGTCGGTGTTGCCCATGTCGAGCGTCATCGAGGCGGCGAGGAACTCGACCGGATAGTTCGCCTTCAGATAGGCCGTCTGATAGGCGACGAGCGCGTAGGCGGCGGCATGGCTCTTGTTGAAGCCGTAGTCGGCGAAGCGCGCGAGCAGGTCGAAGATCAGGTCCGCCTGCGGCTTGTCGAGCCCGCGCGCGACCGCGCCGGAGACGAAGCGCTCGCGCTGCTGGTCCATCTCCTTGCGGATCTTCTTGCCCATCGCGCGCCGCAGCAGGTCGGCCTCGCCGAGCGAATAGCCGGCGAGCACCTGCGCGATCTGCATTACTTGCTCCTGGTAGATGATCACGCCGAAGGTCTCGCGCAGAATCGGCTCGAGCTTGGGATGGATATAGTCGGGCCGCTCCGTTCCCTGCTTGCGAGCGCAATAGGTCGGGATGTTCGCCATCGGCCCCGGCCGGTAGAGCGCGACGAGCGCGATGATGTCCTCGAACCGGTCGGGACGCATGTCGACCAGCGCGCGCCGCATGCCGGCGCTTTCCACCTGGAACACGCCGACGGTTTCGCCGCGCGCCAGCATCGCGTAGCTCTTCTCGTCATCGAGCGGAATGCAGGCGAGGTCGATCTCGACCCCGCGGCGCGCCAGCAGCTTCACCGCGACTTCCAGCACGGTCAGCGTCTTCAGGCCGAGGAAGTCGAATTTCACGAGGCCCGCCTGTTCGACCCATTTCATGTTGAACTGGGTCACCGGCATGTCCGATTTCGGATCGCGATAGAGCGGCACGCGCTCGCTCAGGGGCCGATCGCAGATGACGATGCCGGCGGCGTGCGTCGAAGCGTGGCGGTATAGCCCTTCGAGCTTCTGGGCGATGGCGAAGGCGCGGGCGACGATCGGTTCCTGGTCGCGCGCAGCCTGCAGGCGCGGCTCGCCATTGATGGCTTCCGCCAGCGTGACCGGCTTGGCCGGATTGTGCGGCACGAGCTTGCAGAGCTTGTCGACCTGGCCGTAAGGCATTTCGAGCACGCGGCCGACATCGCGCAGGACGCCGCGCGCCTGCAGCGTGCCGAAGGTGATGATCTGCGCGACCTGATCGCGGCCGTATCGCTGCTGGACGTAGCGGATCACCTCGTCGCGCCGGTTCTGGCAGAAGTCGATGTCGAAGTCCGGCATCGACACGCGCTCCGGATTGAGGAAGCGCTCGAACAGGAGGCCGAAGCGAATCGGGTCGAGGTCGGTGATGGTGAGCGCGTAGGCGACGAGCGAGCCCGCGCCGGAGCCGCGCCCCGGCCCGACCGGTATCCCGTGTTCCTTCGCCCAGCGGATGAAGTCCGAGACGATCAGGAAGTACCCCGAATACGCCATGCGCGCGATCACGCCGAGTTCGAAGGCGAGCCGCTCGCGATAGGTCTCCTCCGTCTGTCCAGGCGCGACGCCGTGCGCGGCGAGCCGATGCGCAAGCCCCTCCTCCGCCCGCGCGCGCAGCGCCGCGTCTTCATCGACCGGCGCGCCGCTTTCGGCGAAAAAGCGCGGCAGGATCGGCTTTTCCATGCGCGGCCGGAAGCTGCAGCGCTGGGCGATCTCCACGGTGGAGGCGAGCGCTTCCGGCAGATCGGTGAACAGGCTCGCCATTTCCGCGCGCGTCTTGAAGCGGTGCTCCGGCGTGAGATGGCGGCGCTCGGCTTCCGCGAGAAGCCGGCCCTCGGCGATGCAGAGGAGCGCGTCATGCGCCTCGTAATCGTCCGCCGCTGCGAAGAAAGGCTGGTTCGTGGCGACGAGCGGGATACCGTTCGTATACGCCTGGTCGATCAGCACGCTCTCGGTCGCGCGCTCTTGCGCCGCGCCGTGGCGCTGCAGTTCGATATAGAGCCGGCCATCGAACAACCGGCGCAGCGTCGACAGCCGCGCCCCGACCAGCGGCGTCTGGCCGGCGAGGATCGCCCGGTCGAGGGGGCCGTCCGGTCCGCCGGTGAGCGCGATCAGGCCGTCGCTCGCGCCGTCGAGCCAGTCGAGCCTGACATGCGCCGCTTCGCCCGCCGGGGTTTCGAGGAAGGCGCGGGAGGTGAGGCGCAGCAGGTTGCGGTAGCCATCCTCGCGGGCGGCGAGGAGCACGAGCCGCGGCAGCGTCCGGCCGGGACTGTGCTGGGCCTGGCGCGGTCCGTGATCGTGATCGGCGAAGTCGATCGCGAGCGTGCAACCGACAATCGGCTGGATGCCGGCGCCCGCGAGCTTTTCAGAGAATTCGAGCGCCCCGAACATGTTGTCGGTGTCGGTGAGCGCGAGGGCCGGCTGCCGGTCGGCCTTGGCGAGCGCCGCGAGCCGCGCGATCGTGAGCGCCCCTTCGAGCAGCGAATAGGCGGAGTGCACGTGCAGATGCACGAAGCAGGGGATGGAAGTCACGTCAGGCCTCGCGCGGCGTTCGAAATCGGCGTCCAGCCAGGATCGCCACGGGCGCCGGGCGTGTCTACTCCCAGCAGGGAATGCTCGCCGCTATGCACAGGCCGGTTCGGCAGCCCTGACCCGGACCGACGCTATTCGAGCTCGATGATCCGGCCGTCGCGCAGCGTCACCCGACGGTCCATGCGGGCGGCGATGTCGAGATTATGGGTCGCGATGACGGCGGCGAGCCGCGAGGCGCGCACGAGCTGGGTGAGCGCCTGGAAGACGTGGTCGGAGGTGCGCGGGTCGAGATTGCCGGTCGGCTCGTCGGCGAGCAGGATGCGCGGCGCATTGGCGACCGCGCGCGCGATCGCCACCCGCTGCTGCTCGCCGCCCGACAGTTCCGACGGACGATGGTGCAGGCGCTCCTTCAGCCCGAGATAGGAGAGCAGCTCCCCCGCCCGGTCGGCCGCCTCCTTGCGCGCGAGCCCCCGGATCATCTGCGGCAGCATCACGTTTTCCATCGCGGTGAATTC
>DASUPI010000220.1:0-2026 GCA_036281135.1 Rhodoplanes sp.
GTCCCGGTAGGCCAGCAGCATCCGCGCCCGCTCGACCCGGCTCGCCGGTTCCGTCCGCGAGCGCGCGATCGAAACCAGCCCGGCCAGATCGTCTTCTCCGATCGACAACGCGATCACGCGCCGCCATGCCGTCATGACCTCGACTCCGTTCCGCGAATCAAAAGTCAGCGTACAAGCCATCACTCAGCGTACAAGCCATCACAATGCAGATGAATCCCCACCATATGACCGCTTTCACGGAATCGATGAACTAGTCTCCTCGAAGAGGGCTCCAGTAAACTAGATTCATAATATGGCGGCGCTTTCGTGGGAATGGCTGGAATCCGGATTAGTCCGGCACATTGTCGAGGAGCGCCGCCCTCAATCCCCCGTCGCGACGGGAAGGTCGGCGCGCGCGCCCCATTCGGCCCACGAGCCGTCATAGAGGCCGGCCGGCTCGACGCCGAGCGCGTCGAGCGCAAGCCACATGGTCGCGGCCGAGACGCCCGAGCCGCAGGTGGTGACGATGGGGCGGTCGAGATCGACTCCGGCGGCGCGGAACGCCTCGCGCAGTCTGTCCGGCGGCAGCAGCCGTCCGTCCTGCACCAGGCTCGTATGCGGCACGTTGAGCGAGCCGGGGATGCGGCCCGGGCGCAGGCCGGGGCGCGGCTCCGGGGCTTCGCCGCGGAAGCGCTCAGCCGGCCGCGCATCGACCACTTGCGCGCTCCCTTCGGCGAGCACGCGCTGCATGCGGGCGAGATCGTGGACCACATCGGCGGGCTCGCGCGCGTTGAAGCGCGTGGGCGCGCGCGTCGCGACGCCCGGCTCGAGCGGGAGCCCTTCCGCGATCCAGGCGGGCAGGCCGCCCTCCAGCACGAACACGGTCTGCGCGCCGAACAAGCGGAAGGTCCACCACAGGCGCGGCGAAGCGAACATGCCAAGCCCATCATAGCAGACGATGGTGTCGCGCTCGGCTATCCCCATCGCGCCCACCGCCTCGGCGAAGGCTTCGCGCGTGGGCAGCATGTGCGGCAGCGGCGAGGAGATATCGGCGATCCTGTCGATGTCGAAGCGCAGCGCGCCCGGGATGTGGCCGGCGCGATATTCGGCGTCGGCGTCGCGGTTCATCGGGCGGAGATAGTAGGAGCCGTCCAGCACGACGAGGTCCGGCGCGCCGAGGCTCGCGGCAAGCCAGCCGGGGGTGACGATCCACGGGCTGTGCGTCGAAGGGGAGGGTGGGGTCATTGAGGTTCCGTTGCGCGCTGGCGTCGTTCGCGCGACATCTGATAACGGCTTCGAAATCTACGACCCGTCATACGGGCCGTACATTGACCGAGACCGACATTTATTCAACTGACAATATAGCGGTCGCCAGGCAGCCGATGGGCATGATGGAAGGCTTCAACAAATCGGTCTGTCGGCATTCAGGCGCATTCTCCGACTCTACCCGCCGCCGGGAATACAAGGCCAATGGCAAGGATGAAAGCCGGGCCGATCATAATTCTTCTTCGTCATGCGTCGGAGCGATAGGGCTTGCGTCCAGACCGGAGCGCGTCGGCCAGAAGATCGAGCCGATCCTGGCCCCAAAACACCTCGCCGTCGAGCACATAGCTTGGTGAACCGATGACTTCGACCGCGATGGCGTCCTTGCTGTTCTGCTCGTACTTCACCTTGCTCTCGTCGCGCTTGGCGTCGGCCAAAAGTTCTCCGCCAGGAAGTTCTTCGCCAATGGCAAGCGCGATCAGCGTCGCGTCGTCCGCGAGGTCTTGCTCCCCCTCCCAGATGGCGGTGAAGGCACGGCGCAAAAACGGATCGGGATCATACCCCGCGGCAGCCACCGCAACGACGAACCGGTCGGCGATCTCGACATTTAGTGGCCAGAATTTCGGATGCAGATTGAACTTCAACCCGCGCTTCTCGCGCCAGCGCTGCAGCTCAAGGATGCGATAGCGTAGCCGCGCCGGGTGCCGTTTGGCGACCGGCAGACCGCCGGTTTCAGAAAACACGTTGGCAACGGGTATCGGTTTGCAGGTTACCTTTACGTCAT